>JBDLTL010000001.1:0-57645 GCA_039799085.1 Candidatus Parcubacteria bacterium
CTGATGGCGGTGGGAGGCCTTAACTGGCTTCTTGTCGGCGTCGCAGACCTAGACTTGGTCGCCTCACTCTTCGGAGCTGGTTCTACCCTTGCCAAGGTCGTCTACATTGTGGTCGGTCTCGCAACTGTAGCTGAGATTCTGACACACAAAAAGTCTTGCACGATGTGTAAGTAGCTTACAGAGAACGAAAAATCCACTTCTCAAGGAAGTGGATTTTTCGTTTGGCGGAAGTGACAGGATTCGAAACTTACAGTTTCAGTACAAGCTGTCGATATTATTACTTCCTTATGGTCGTAAAATATCTGACAACCTTCTGAAATATTCTCCCAGAATATTTCAGCCTGCGTGAGCTTTCACCCAACACGCGCTGACCAATTTTTAGGGAGACCTTAAGTCGACCATAAAAATGGAAATGCTCTTGTGGTGCAAGCGTTAAAATTCTTAGCGGAGAGAAGAGGATTCGAACCTCCGATACGATTACTCGTATACATCCTTTCCAAGGATGCGCATTCAACCACTCTGCCATCTCTCCGCTAAAAATTTTAAGCCTTCAACCGCTCGGCCACACTTCCTTTAAAATCATCGGCGGAAAGGGCGGGATTTGCACCACAAGAGTATTTCCGAAATTATAGTCGATACAAGCTCTCCTTAATTTCTAGGTCAACCCGCGATAGAGTTTCCCCTATGCCGGTTTTCGAAACCGGTGCTTTCAACCACTCAGCCACCTTTCCATGAATGAGCGATTATTTATACCATATGAAAGTGCGGTCAAAAATCTTTAGATTTTTGACCGCACTTTCCCTAGCTCATCCGCACATCTTCAATGAGATGCAGGATATGGAGAATTGGTCGAGCAACAGTGAGCATGTAGTCCTTCACCTCCTCTTCGTCGATACTAGCGACACTGTCGTGAATGCGCGTCTGTGCATCTGGATATAAGAGGTACATTTTCCCTTCGATAAATGAAATGCGAATGTTTCCCTTCTGCTGTTTCCACCAGTCATAGAGATCGCTCATGAAATTTGGTGTGAGAATGTACCGGGCCTCAATCTTGTCGGTCGTCATGACGTGTAGCAAGTCTTCAAACTCGGCCCACTCAAGCATGGTTTTTTCTGGAAGTGTTTCTTTTATAAGATTCCAAAAATCCACATGCCCAAAACCTGAGTCATCACCTTCTGTTGAGACAAATGTCTTAGCGTCGAGTGTGTGTGGGAGATCGTATGACACAAAGTACCCTTTGAAAATTCGCTTCACTTGGCGATTTTTCCCACTACCAGTGATATTTCTAATATCCATCTCACCCGCAGAAAGTCGCCGACCGTCTAGTGAAAGGATTTCAAATAGATTGTCGACTTTGGTGGTGTTGAAAGGCTCAGTTATAAGCTCTGAATGGCGGAGTGTCTCAAGTAGTGCAATTGCCTCCGGTGAAGGTTCGACAAGCTGTCGGTACTTCTGAAATACTCGTTGCACCTTTCCCCACTTTGTATCTGGGTACACGCGCTCGTCAATTTTTGTCGTGTGCTCAATAAGCGAACCTTCGACGCCAAGAAGCGTAAAGATTTTTTTGAACATCACCTTATCAACCTGCCCATGAAAAGCCTTGATAACAAGAGCCCCCCTGGCAACCGTCATTACGCCAAAGTATGCAAAAACACCTATAGAAGCGAGGAAAATGAGCGTACCGATAATACCGCTCCAAGCGGAGACAGAAGTCGAGAGAATCGAACCGAACACAAAGAAAAAGATGTTTGGAATGATGAGAATCATGAAAAGAGACAGTGCCACGAGCCGTTGTTTGCGACGGTATGAAACATACTGTACTTCTATATCACCCACCTTTTGTTTGATAGATTGCGTAGTTACAGGCAAATCAGACAGCAAGACAGTCTCGAGGGCTGATTCGTTTGGAATGCGTGATTTGAGCTCCATACGCCACTGTTATACATCCATATTCCGAAGAATGCGAATGCGGTCTTCTGCTGGTGGGTGAGTCTGGAAAAGACCGCTGATTTTTTGACGAAGTGAACGTGAGTCACCGCCAAATGGATCAGCAATAAAAAGATGGGCGGTTGCATTGTTGGCACGAGCCATTGGGACTGCGTGTGCGTGGATTTTTTCGAGCGCTGAAGCGAGACCTTCTGGGTAACGAGTGAGGAGGGCGCCGCTTGCGTCCGCGAGATACTCACGCTTCCGAGATATCGCCATTTGAATAAGCTGAGCCGCAATTGGTGCCAAAATAATCCCGACGATACCAAGAATCAAAAAGATAACTCCAGCTTTGTTGTCTTCCCTATCACCACCAAACATCATCGCACGCATAAAAAAATCAGCAAGAATAGCAACAAAGCCAGCGAGTACAACAGCAACTGTCGACACGAGCATATCGCGATTTCCAATATGAGAAAGTTCGTGTGCCATCACCCCTTCAAGCTCAGTTTGATTCAAGATAGCAAGTAGTCCTGTGGTGGCCGCTACTGCAGCGTGCTCAGGATCACGCCCGGTTGCAAACGCATTTGGCGCCATGTCATTGACGACATACACCTTTGGCATTGGTAGCCCAGCGGTGATCGAGAGATTTTCAACGACATTCCAAAGCATTGGATGTGTGTCTCTGGTCACCGGCTGAGCACCAGTCATTTTGATGACTAACTTATCGGACCACCAGTAGCTACCGATATTCATTACAATCGCAAAGATAACCGCGACATAAAGAACAATCGGGTCACCCAGCAAGTAGGCCGCCCCGTACCCAAGCCCAATAACGAGCACGAGAAAAACAGCCATGAGAAACCATGTCTTACGAATATTAGCCCCCTGGTGTGTGTAGAGTGTTGCCATTGAATGAGAAAACGAGCCGTAAGGCGATTATTTCGAATTTATACAGGCGCTTAGCATATTTCGACCTCCAAGGGAGAAGTAGGCTGTAGCGAGCTGTAAAGGAATTCTAACGCATTACAGAATTAAATAAAATGTACAAATTACAACGGAATTCCTTGTGGACTCTCGTTTGATTTGTAGCCAACATCAGCTGACCAGTGCAGGAAATACCCGTGCTTGTATCCACCCTTTCGTATCAAGTTTTCTTTACGCGCAGCGATTACTTCTTCTTTCGTTATTTCAAGCTGATTAATGAGGGTTTCGAGTACAACCATAAGGTCGCTGTATTCTTCGAGAAATTCTTGCTTTTCTCGCACCATTGCGATAGACGATGCTTCTTCTTGAATTTTTTTGAAGAGCTCTTGCTGAAGCTCCTGGACGTCAGTTATCTTTCGGTACTCACACTGCTCGTGCTTTCCTTCAATTTTTGTTGGAATATTGTCACGCACCAACTTGTTGTAGTAGACACGAGTAATTTCGGACATACTCAACTAAAAACTAACCTTTACTGGCTCTCGCTGCTCGCTTCCTTCGGGAAGTTCGAAGAATGCCTCTGCCTTAAAGTTGAACATGTTACCAACCACATTTGAAGGAAATGCCTGAAGCGCGATATTGAGATCACGAACATTACCATTGTAGAAACGACGAGCTGCCTGAATCTTGTTTTCAGTGTCTGAGAGCTCTGTCTGAAGCTGAGCGAAGTTAGTATTTGCTTTGAGATCTGGGTAGTTTTCTGCGATAGCTATGAGCTTTCCAAGTGCGCCAGTAAGTGCACCTTCAGCTTGCGACATTGCAGCCATTTGCTCTGGAGTAACGGCACCTGCGTCGATGTGAGTCTGAGTTGCTATCGTACGAGCCTGTGTAACCGCATCAAGTGTCTCACGCTCATGCGCAGCGTAGCCCTTTACTGTCTCAATAAGATTTGGGATGAGGTCATAGCGACGCTTGAGCTGTACATCAATATCAGCCCATGCTTCCTTAGCGCGCTGAGTAAGTTTTACGAAATTATTGTAAAGGTAGATAACATAGAAAACTACGAGAGCAACTACGGCGATGATAATCCAAGTCGTGTTCATGATTGCAATACTTATTGTAATGACAAAATTATACCACGATTTCTGAATTTCAAGCGCCCTCTCTTAGTGAAGGTGTCCTGAACTTTAATATTGACACTTTATATTTTAAGTGTTATTTTCTTTGCCCGCTGTTTTGCGGAATTTTGGAGGGTCAAATGAAACACGAGTTCTTCTTCGATACTGACAAAGTGTCTGTCCTTTACATGTCGAACACGGTGTCAATCATCGAAAACCAAGACGGCACGATATCCGTAAGTGGGACCGCTATACATCTGAGGGATCAGGAGAAGGCACTTCTTCGCTACCTCATCAAGGGCGAAGGTCGGGTGCGCACCAAGGCAATGTTCCTCTCACACCTCGCCTGTGGCAAGAACATCGACTACAAGCTAATTGACGTCCTCGTCTGCAAGGTGCGCACGAAACTTCGATTGGCACATCCTGCCGCGGCGGAGCTGCTTCGCCTGGTCTGGGGTCGCGGCTACGCCTGGGGACTGCCTCAGACAACTCCCCCGACCAATTGGCATCCCTTAGTCCCCAATCCGGGACGATGGACCATCGCACTGAAGTCAGACCTCATCGAAGCGTTGCGACGCTATGATGTCGAAGTCGATACGGTGTTGCAGCACCTTCCCGACCTCTCGATTGAGGAACTCTTCGAATGGAAGCGCGCCTATCAGGACAAAGGCCGCGCGGGACTTCGCACGACGAGACCTGATGTGAAATACCTGTGTCTCACGTAAACATCATTGCCACAGCGGCTAAGCGGCGCGGGCTCCCCATCGGAGCCCGCGCCATTTCTATATATGAAGAAAGAGCGGCGCCTTCGGCGCCGCTCTTTCTTAAAAGACTTTTAGAAGATCTAATACATTCCTCCCATGCCACCCATACCCGACATGTCAGGCATGACAGACTTTCCTTCCTCTGGTTCATCAGCAATCGCTGCCTCTGTCGTGAGGAGAATCGCCGCAGCTGAGACTGCGTGCTGTACACCTGAGCGCTCCACCTTCACTGGGTCGATGATACCGGCCTTTATCATATCGTCTACCATCTCACCCTTCGCAGCATCGTAGCCAGCATTACCACCAGCTTGCTTCACCTTCTCAACAATCACCGCACCATCGTGCTTACCGGTATTGTCCGCGATTTGCTTAAGTGGTACTTCAAGTGCCTTAAGCACAATATTGTATCCAATCATCTCTTCGCGTGAGAGCTCTTTGTTTTCGATATTCTTCTCCACGATTCCCGCAGCGCGAGCAAGTGATGTTCCGCCACCTGGCACAATACCTTCATCAATCGCTGCCTTCGTAGCGTTTACCGCATCTTCGATTTTAAGCTTGAGGTACTTCATTTCAGTCTCAGTGGCGGCACCTACTCGAATGACAGCTACACCGCCAGTAAGCTTAGCGATACGCTCCTCGAGTTTTTCTTTATCAAACTTCGAAGATGTTCCTTCAAGCTGTGCTTTAAGTGCAATCACGCGCTCTTCGACAGCCGACTTTTCGCCAGCGCCACCAACAATAGTTGTCGTATCTTTGGTTGATACCACTCGGTCAGCATGTCCTAGTTGCGCAAGCTCAACTGTTTCGAGCTTGTAGCCAAGGTCGTCACTAATCACCTGTGCACCGGTTGTCACCGCGATATCGGTAAGCATTTCCTTCTTACGGTCACCATAGCCTGGAGCCTTGATAGCAAGCACTGAGAATCCGCCCTTGAGCTTATTAACCACAAAGGTCGTGAGGGCTTCACCTTCAACTTCGTCTGCAATAATTACTAGCTCCTTCTTACCTGACTGCGCGATTTTCTCGAGGAGTGGAAGGATCTCTTGTACTGACGAAATCTTCTTGTCAGTAATCAGAAGCTGGGCATTTTTGTACTCTGCTTCCATACGCTCCGGGTTGGTCACCATGTACGGCGACACGTAGCCCTTATCGAACTGCATGCCTTCGGTGAGCTCCGTTTCGATACCAAATGACTGTGATTCCTCTACTGTCACCACACCGTCCTTACCGACCTTGTCGATAGTCTCGGCAATCTTCTCACCAAGCTCAGCGTCTTCTGCAGAAATAGTCGCAACCTGCTTAATCTCTTCAACGGAAGAAATCTTGGTAGCCATCTCCTTGAGGGCATCTACCACATCCTTAGCAGCGTGCTCCATACCATTGCGCACCGCCATTGCGTTGATACCCATAGTCGTCTGACGGAGTCCTTCGTTTACAAGTGCCTGAGTAAGCACCGTCGCAGTAGTCGTACCATCTCCAGCTACTTCGTTGGTCTTGGTCGCTACTTCCTTGATGATTTCAGCGCCCATGTTCTCGAACTTATCTTTGAGGACAATTTCCTTTGCAATCGAGACACCATCATTCGTAATAGTTGGACCACCAAAGCCCTTGTCGAGGATGACATTGCGACCACGCGGACCGAGTGTTACCTTCACAGCATTTGCGACCGTATCAACTCCTTTCTGCAGCTTCTTTTTTACTTCCTCTCCGTAAATTACTTGTTTTGCCATAAAAATCTCTACGATTAGTTAGTAAATACACCCAAGATGCTCGCTTCGTTTACAATGTAATATTCCTTTCCATCTACCTTCAGCTCATCATAGCCATACTTTGAAAAGACAACGTGGTCACCGACCTGTACATCAAGTGGAATACGATTTTCGCCATCTTCATCAAATTTTCCGGGACCGACAGCGAGCACCACTCCTTGTTCTGGTTTTTCTTTCTTGGCACTGTCAGGGATGATAATTCCTGACGGTGACGCAGTTCCCTGCTCTTCATCTGTGAGCGGACGCACAATCACCTTATCGTTAAGCGGTCTGATTGGACTGTTTTGTTCTGACATAGTTAAAGATTAAGAACTAATTTTTAATACAATTTTATGTACGACGAAAAGGCCAATTTATTTCGTTCGTCGCGCCGATATTTTACTCGATTCTTATAGTTGGCGCAAAAGATGGCCTCCTTGCGAAAAGGCAGTTTCTTTGCTATATTCTTCCTCGCATGAATATTATCGATTCAGTGCTTCCAGCACTGCCGTATATCCAGATAATCCTCTCCGTCCTCCTTGTTGCAGCTATTCTCTTGCAGCAGCGTGGTTCTAGTTTGGGAGGGGCCTTTGGAGGCGACAACTTCAGCTCAGCATTTCACAAGCGCCGTGGCGCCGAGCTTTTCCTCTTTAAGTTCACCGTAGGTATTTCAATCCTCTTTGTATTGTCTACCATCGTGAGCCTGATGGCATAGGGTTTCTCTCCCTCTCCATCTCTTTTTGGAAAACTACGCCAGGTGTAACTCCTGTCTTTTGACGCGTTCTTTTGTGAAATATTGGTAATCTCTTATAACGTTTATGAATCTCTCTCGTCGACCGTTTTCATCACTGTTCGACAAACTCCTCTCTCTCATCGAAACTCCAGCTCCAAGCGATCGGACTCTGCTTCGGGTTTTGTTTTTTGCTACGATTTTTTCTGGTATCTTTCTTCTGTTTACAATCAGTAGTCACTTTGCTTCTCCGACCCCTATTAGTGGCGGCACCCTTCGCGAAGGGCTCGTCGGCACGCCACGTTTTATCAATCCGACACTCGCCACGACGCGTGTAGACCAAGACCTTACGGCTCTCATATACCGTGGTCTCATGAAGATTGATGGCACCGGAACTCTTGTTCCTGATGCAGCTGAATCCATTACCATTTCAGAAGATGGTCTTACGTATAATGTCATTGTACGCAAAGATATCCGCTTTCATGACGACAAACCACTGACCGCACGTGATGTTGTCTTTACCATTCAAACGATTCAAAACCCCGACCTCAAGAGCCCGCTTCGCGGCAACTGGAGTGATATCACTGTCGAAGAGATTGGCGAGTATGAATTCAATGTAGTTCTTACAGAGCCATATGCTCCTTTTATTGAAAACTTCCAGTTTGGTATTCTTCCCGCACACCTCTGGAGCAGTCTCCCCACAGAACAGATTCCATTTAGTCAGCTCAACACCGAGCCAATCGGGGCTGGTCCTTTTGCTCTCAAAAGCGCCGTTCGTGACGAATCTGGTGTTATTGATCACTATGTCTTCACTTCATTTAAGGATAATCCTGACGCTCCAAACATCAATACCTTCGAGCTCTATTTCTACACTGAGGAGACACTTCTCATTGAAGCTTTGAAGAAGCACGCCATTGACGCAAGTGCGTACGTCTCGAACGAAAACCTTGCATCACTCACAGCAGACAAAGACTACATCGTGCATCAAAGTCCTCTCCCCCGTGTCTTTGGTATTTTCCTCAATCAAAATAAATCAGCCGCTCTTCGCGACCCTGCAGTACGAGAAGCGCTTTCGATTGCTATCGACAGAGACGTGCTTATCGATTCAGCGCTTGGCGGACAAGGTTTCCCCATTTTCGGACCTGTCGCAAGTGAAAATGATGCGCTACAATCAGGAGACGGTTCATACCCTACCGCTTCCACCAGCCCTTCAGTCGAACGTGCCAAAACACTCCTCACTGAAGCCGGTTGGCTTCCCAATAACCTCGGTCTCTTAGAGAAACAAATTGATGGCTCTGCTGAAACTCTCAGCCTCACACTGCGCACCAGCAACGCACCTCTCTTTGAACCAATGACAGAGCATATCATTGAAAAGTGGAAGGCTATTGGAGTGGAGGTAAGCGTAGAGCAATTTGAACAATCAGGACTTGTCCAGTCAGTGATTCGCCCACGAGACTTTCAAGGGCTACTCTTTGGACTTGATATGAGCAGGTCGGGTGACCTTTACCCTTTCTGGCATTCGTCACAAAAGGACGACCCGGGGCTGAATATCGCCCAGTACACCAACCTCACCGTAGACACTCTACTTGGGAAAGCACGAACTGAGCAAAATGCCGAAGCACGAAAAGCGGCCCTACAAGAAGCAAGTACCATCATCGCGAGCGAACGACCTGCCATCTTCCTCTTCCAGCCAATGATGACGTATGTCGTAGCCGAGGATGTCATCGTGACCGAAAGTAAGAATATCGCCAAGCCGTCAGACAGATTTAGCACCGTAAACGAATGGTACACAGACAGCGATACCTTATGGAATGTATTTCACAATAGAAATTAATCAGAATATTAGAACCGAATAACAAACATTTTATGGAAAATTCTCCACAACAACCAACAGCAGGTGGTAGCAATCAAAACGGCCGCCGCAACAACCACAGGCGCCGTCGAACGAGTCGACCTTTCACTGCTGGAACACCTCGACGTGACCACAATGGTCCTCGACACGAGCGACCGCTTGCAACGGGAGCAAAACCTCACACCGCAAAAGCTGATCAGCCAAAAGGTAACAGTAAGCCTAATCGCGCACGCCGTGGCCGAAGTAACGATCGACGCCGCCCTAACAAAGCTCCAGCCCTCACACACCGACTTTCTATCACCGACCAAAAATCACCGGTAATTCCAGAGATTCTTGACGAAGACACAGTTCGCATCATCACCGTATCAGGTGTTGAAGAAATTGGTCGCAACATGAACATTATCGAAACCAAGGACGACATCATCGTAATCGATGCTGGCTTCCAGTTCGTGTCAGCAGAAGGCGGAACACCAGGTGTCGACTACATTCTTCCAAATACGCAGTACCTCGAAGAGCGTAAGGATAAGATTCGAGCCATGGTCGTAACCCACGGTCACCTCGACCACATCGGTGGTATTCCGTACGTTATGGAACGTATTGGCAATCCCCCTATCTACACTCAGTACCTCACGTCACTCATGATTTTGAAGCGCCAAGAGGAATTCCCTCAGATGGAGCCAATCACCATGAACGTGATTAAGGAGGGCGAATCATTCACTGTCGGAAAGACTCACATCAAGACCTTCCGCGTAACGCACTCAATCCCAGACGCGATGGGTGTCTGTGTTGAAACCAAGCACGGTGATGTTGTCATCACTGGTGACATCAAGCTCGTTCACGAAGACGGCAAAGTCGTAGTTGAAGAGCGTGGCCAATGGGAAAAGGTCGGGCTCAACAAAAACCTCGCACTTTTGTGTGACTCGACCAACGCGGACCGCGCCGGCTTCTCAGCTTCTGAAGCAAAGGTATTTGAAACACTCGAGACCATTATTAAGGCTTCTCGTGGACGTCTCGTCATTGGTACATTTGCCTCACAGTTTGACCGACTTATTAGTGTCATCAAGACCTGTGAAGAGAACGGTAAAAAGGTGGTAATGGAAGGACGTAGCATCAAGACAAACATCGACATTGCTGTACTCGCAAAGCTCGTTGAAGTAAAGTCAGATACTTTCATTCAAGCAAAAGACATCAACAACTACCCTGCTGACCGAGTGGTAATTCTCTCAACTGGTGCTCAGGGAGAACAGTTTGCTGCTCTCATGCGCATGGCAACTGACAAGCACAAAGACATCATTCTCAATGAACGAGACACCGTTGTTCTCTCATCATCAGTTATTCCAGGCAACGAAGTTGCGGTACAGAAGCTCAAAGATGCTATCTACCGAAAGAACGTAAAGGTAATAAACTACCAAGGTTCTCACGTGCACTCTTCAGGTCACGGTAACGCCGGCGAGCTTGTGTGGGTACACCAGACAATCAAGCCAAAATTCCTTATTCCTGTACACGGTCACCACTTCCATCTCAAGAGTCACATGTACGCTGCGATTGAGAATGGTTTCCCTCGTGAAAACATCGCCGTACCAGACAACGGTACCATCATCGATATCAAGAACGGTACTGAGATGACTGTTCTCCCAATGAAGATTCCAAACGAGCTCATGCTTGTGGACGGCTTCACTGTCGGTACCAAACAAGAAGTGGTGCTCCGCGATCGTGAGACCCTTGCAAATGATGGCATGTTTGTGATTATCGCCACCGTCAACAGCAAGACTGGCAAACTTCGTAAATCTCCTGACATCATCTCTCGTGGCTTCATTTACCTCCGCGAGAATCAGCAGCTACTTTCTGAAGCGCGCGTCCTTATCAAGCGTACTGTTGAGAAACAGACCGAAGGCATGAATCCTGTCGACCTTGAACAAGTAAAAGACCACGTCGCTGACGTAGTAAGCACCTTCCTTCTTCAGAAGACACAGAAGAACCCGATGGTGATTCCCGTACTCATTGGAATTTAACGAATAACCGACGAAAAGGCGTGGGAGGCTCTGCCTCCCACGCCTTTTCACATTCTTCTGCAATTCACTCCACACTTCACGGTACAATAAAGCCACCTATGCCACGCGCCACCTCACGTTCCGAGCACGGAAAAATGCTCAAACACCGCTATATACCACTTTATATCGCATCACTTGCACTGATGTTCCATACCTTTGTGATTGCGTACCTTAACTCCTCTCTTCTCGAGCAATTCATTTCAACAGAAGCTGTCAGTACCATCTACATCATCACTTCGGCCCTGACAGTTCTCATTTTCCTTTTCGTCTCTCGAGTTCTGCACAAGGTAGGCAACTTCAAACTCACTCTCGCACTCCTTATTCTCAATGGACTTGCAGTTACCGGCATTGCGTTTGCAGAAACAATGCGTATTGCCGTCCCACTGATGGCAACCCACCTTATCATCATTGCACTCATCGTCTTCAACCTCGACATTTTCATGGAAGAGCATATTGGTAATGACGAAGGAGTAACTGGTACTAGGCGAGGTCTTCTCCTCACTCTCATGAGTGCCATTGGCGCGATTTCACCATTCATCGCGAGTGAACTCATCGCCTACTCAGATGGTGACTTCACCCCAGTGTATGTTGTCAGTGCGCTATCGTTGATTCCTATCATCGGGATTCTTCTTTTATACTTCCGAGACTTCCAAGACCCACCTTATACCGACATCAAAGTACTTGAGGCCCTGCACGGCTTTTGGGTAAAGAAGGATATCCGAGCGGTTTTCTGTGTCCACTTCGTACTACAAATGTTCTTCATGTGTATGGTGGTCTTTGTGCCGCTATATCTCATCACCCATGTTGGTCTATCTTGGGCGCAGTTTGGCATCATCATGCTCTTCGGACAATTCGCGTACGTACTCTTTGAGTACCCAATTGGAGTCATTGCCGACAAGTATATTGGCGAGAAAGAAATGATGGCACTTGGTCTCATGATTCTTTCTGTCTCAACCGCTTGGATTTCGTTTGTGAATGAACCAAATGTGTTGGTCTGGATAATAGTGATGTTTATCACTCGCGTCGGCGCGAGCTTCGTTGAGGTGACGACCGAAGTCCACTTCTTCAAGCGGGCCAATAGTACCGACGCACAAATCATCAGCTTCTTCCGTGTCACTCGACCGCTCGCATACCTCGCAGGCGCTATCGTCGGCAGCATCGCCCTCCTCTACCTTCCATTCAATCTCCTCTTTGTGGTCTTCGGTCTCCTCACCATTCCAGCAATGTTTATGACGCTAGAGATAGAAGATACGAAATAATCATTCTAAGGCAATCGGTATTTTGTCTTATCCTTAATTACCAAACCTTCCTTATGGAGCGCGTCGAGCGAAAGCTCGACGCGCTCTTTTTCTATATCTCGTAATTGCTTCAGAAACTCACTCTGTGAAAATGATTTTTCTGATAACATACGTAAAATCGCACCACGGACAAAGCGATTACTGGTTTTAAAATCTGATTGCTTTTGATACGATGTACTCTTTTTATTTAAGTTCCCAACCGTCTCTTTCAAGTGTGAACCATAATCCATCAGTGCCCAATTCCATTCTCGAGGATTTTTGATATCGAGCGTACGTTCAATAATTGGAAAGAGTTCTTTGTCAGTGACACCTTCCTTGTCATGAAAAAAGTGGTGAATGTATACCGTGCGGACGTTGGTCTCAATCAGCGGCACTGGTTCGCTATACGCAAAGCTCATGACAGCACCGGCGGTGTATTCACCAATGCCAGGAAGCGCGCGAAGTGCTTGCAGGGTCTTTGGCCACTTCCCATTATGCTCCAGAGCCACCATTTCGGCAGCCTGCTTCAAAAACTTCGCACGTCGATTGTACCCAAGTCCCTGCCAAGCTCTGAGCACGTCGCCAAGAGGCGCGGCGGCAAGCCGCTTAAGCGTGGGAAACGACTTCAAAAATTCTTTGTACTTAGGCATCACGCGCGACACTTGTGTCTGCTGAAGCATAATTTCTGACACGAGAATCCTATACGGGTCTATTGTCTTTCGCCACGGCAAATCATGTCTACCAGAAGCCTTGTAGTAGTTCCAGACATGTTTTACAAAGTCTTTCTCCTGCTTACTCAAAGAGACTTTCTTTTCTGCCATACCGCTCAATATACGCCTTGATATCAAACTTCCGCTTCGCTCCGGCGTAGTTCATAAAGCGAATTTTGCCAAAGACGGTGCGCTCATTCCACGCCCTGTCATGCACACCGCACATTGACCACATCACACCTACGACACCATTTGGATCCATACCATCAAGCTCATACTTGTCATTGAGATACAGCCCCATATCGATCGCAGTCTGCACATCTGGAGTCCACTCGAGAATCTTTTTTGCCCAATACATACGGCACCAGCCATGCATCTTACCTTCGCTTACCATCTGGAGTTGCATGGCGTTCCAGAGGTCGTCGTGTGTTTCGGCCCTTTCAAACTGCTCTTTCGTATAGATATATTCTCGAACATCACTCTTGTGTTCATCAAGTGTTTTTTGAGCCCAAGCATGTGCGCCCGCCACCTTGTCGTAGTTTTTATTATAAAAACAATAATTATCAGCAAGTTCACGACGTACAATGAGCTCTTCGAGGAAAGCTTCGCGAGCTTCCTTATTATTCTCATACGCCTGATTTACCTCATAAGCCACACGTTGTGCAGACAGTTGACCAAAGTGCAGGTATGGCGAAAGTCCTGACACGCCGTTCTTGGTCGGGTCATTGCGGTCTTCGTGGTAGGTATCGAGTCTCGAAGCAATAAATGTTTGGAGATGTTTCTTGGCAGCTTTTTCTCCCGCCACAAATGCCGTGTCGCCCACTTCTTCAAGCGGTAGCTTTTTGAGATATCCATCCCAATTTATTTCAGAGTGTTTTAAAGAACCTTCATGTGGATGTTTACGCACCTTAGGAAAATCAGTGAGGTACTGCGTGAGCGCACGGTGTACTTTCGGACGAAATGTATACGCAGCAAATTCTTCTTTATCACTTGCCTGCCAGACCGGGATGATGTTGTGAGCGTCGACTTCGGTCAGGGCGCACGAAAGTTGCGCAGCAACTTTCGTGCGCCGCTCCCTCGCATATCGAAGCGGGCTAAAATCAACCACCACTTCACCGACACCGTGTTTCTTCGCAAACTGTGGTATCACTTCTTCTGGAGTACCGAAAAGAACAGTAAATGGAATATTGAGAGAAGCTAAATTCTCTTCAACTTCAGAAAGTCCTGCAAACATGAAGTTATACTGACGTGTATTGGCACGACCTTCAATCCGAAAAAGATTGAAAACTACGTAGAGCGGGACATTTCGTTCAATCGCTTTCTCTTGTGCATAGAGAAGAGCCCAGTTGTCAGAAACACGTTGGTCTCGACTCATCCAGTACACGACCGGCCCACCTGTGGCAGCGCGGTCATTCAAACTCCTTACTCTCCGCTCATCTACCATACTTACTCCACAACTTCGTAGTCTACACGTTGCGAATCTTGAACCTTACGAGGCATCACAACCATCGCTGCAAGATACAAGAGAATACCTGGAAAGAACCCAGTGAGAATAAGAAACGCCACCGCAAGTACGCGAAAGAGAGTTGGGTCCTGCTCAAAATAGTTCGCCAATCCCGCCAGCACTCCAGATACCACCGCTTTCTCCTTATCCTTTGTCAATCTCTTTTTGCTCATATAAAATCCTACAACTTATAAATAACATCCTTTCGCTCAACGACAACCTCCCACCCATTGCGTTTGGCGTGATTGTACAAGGCTTGATTGGGATTAAAACAAATCGGTCGAGCCACACTCTCAAGAAGCGGAATGTCTCCCTCGGTATCCCCTACTGCAATCGACTTTTCGCGAGAAAGCTCGGGATACTTCTCAAAAATTCGCTTCACGATATTTGATTTATTCTTGATGAGATGTTCTTCACTGACGATGCCTGTGAATCTATCCTGCGGACCAATTTCATAAATGCGCCCATACACCTTATCGAAGCCGTACTGCTCACAGAATTCGTCGAGAATAGTTTTAGGTGACTGTGAAATAGCAATGATTATATAGCCTTGTGCCTTAAGCTCAGCAATCAAGTCTCGTGTGTAACGGTACACAAACTTACTCTGCACCGCCACCACTCGTCTACCGACATCTGCAAGTGCACCGTAGTGCACTCCTTTGATGTACGTCACAAACGCCAACACCACGTCGTCGATATATGTCTCGTAACTTCCCTCGCGATTGCGCCAAAGTCTGTGTGACTCTGCGTACATGTCTTTTGCTTCTTCGGGAAACACACCATCTTTAATAAACTGCTCGACAATTTCAATCAAGAGACTTGAGCGGAAGACTGTGCCGTCAACGTCAAAGAATGCTACCGGTTTCATAGTGGCTCTATTATACCGCAAAAGAAAAAAGGCGCCGGCCCTCAGGCCGGCGCCTTTTTTCACCCTACCGAACAGGATGAAGAACAACGTCAACGAGCGCACCGAGCGTAACCATAAAGAGTGCGAGAAGGAGGGCTGGACCGAGTACCGGCACAAGCACCAAGAGCGCAATTCCAGCCACACCTGACACAAGAATCACGGGTGAAAGCGGCATAAAACGTTTTTTGTAGACGTACATGAGAAGTTGTCCAAGTACCGCCGCCATACTGAAGAGAGCGAGAAGAATTGCAAAGAGGTACGCCACAAGCGCTGTCACTCCAACAAATGAGCCGAGCACACTCACGATTAAGACCACAAACACAACCGGTGCCGCAAATAAGAAGACGAAGCCAGTTGCAAACGGACGAATACCACGAACGAGTGCACGTTCCGTGACTCGAATGAGGAGCTGTTTAGCGATGAGGTACCAAACAAGCGTCGAGAAAAGAAGCATCAAAAGCGGTACCAAGAAAGCCTTATATGCAACTCCTTCTGTTTCGTTCACGGGGTCGTTACGGACCGGGTCTCCAGCCATTTTTGCATTTGGAGAACGTTCGAGGGTTGCGAGACTCGTGTACTTCACGTTGCCAGCAATATCAGCCTTGTCGCCAAGAATAAGTTGTCCTGTCGCAACATCAATACTACCTTTTACGGGTGCATCGATTCGTAGATTTTCTACCTGGCCAAGAATATTACCACCGACAGAACCGCTAATGTCAGCTTCACCACTGTATAAAATGACATCACCTCCAACCGATGCGGTAGAGAGAATTGTTACAGACCCAGCAAGCACAAAGAGGTCGCCGGTAATCGGCTTAGCGATCACCACATCTCCAGCCACAACTCGCACATCATCACCAATAGCACCATGCACATCAACACTCTCTCCTGCGAGAAGCGCGTCTGAAGTGACACTGCCGTTTACAGTCACTTTTCGACCGATAGACACCATGTCGCCCGCGATTTCGCCCGAGACATTAAGGATGTTGGCCATCGAGTAGAAGTCACCTTCAATTTTTTGGTCATTTTCAACAGAAACAGTCTCGCCGGTGCGAATCACCGAAGTAGCCTCAGCTGGAGTAGCGAAGACAAAGAGAAAAAGTCCGATAAAGGTTGCAAATGCTAGTTTTTTTGGATTCATATATTGACAAAGGGCAGAAGTCTGCCCAGATGCCACGATTCTACCACATTTTAGAAAAAAATGAAGGGCATTTGCTCTTTCCTGTATTTAACATATTTGAGCGTCCGCGGGGAAGACAAGCTCGCTTGAGCACAAAAGACATAGAAGCGTGCGAAATATGTTACGTGCAGGAGATACGAAGATTCCTTCTACCTCGTTAAACACGGAATGAGCTTGGTGATTTCGAGAACACTCGGTGCCGCACCCGCAATAATTTCCTCAATTCGTGTCGCACCGAGCTTCTCTCCCCCACAGGTAATCATTTCTGGCGTAAGAACAAACGTCTCAACATCAATGTTTACAGCAGAAAGTGCTTTCTTGTGCGAGTCGGTCAGTGGAAGTGACGAGAGCGGAATTCCCTCCTTGGGGACCTTCTCAACCAAATCTGAAACGGCCGTCTCTGTTTCCGACTTTGTCTCTACTACTGCGTCTTTCAAAGACTCTTTCACGACCTCAGCAGAAGGAGTCCCTGCCGAGGTTGAGAGGTTTTTCGTGACGTACAGATATACCCCCACTGTCACGATGCCAGCAAGAACGAAGAAAAATACCGACCGCAAAATAAATGTTTTCATATAGTGCTGTACTCGACCGGTGCTTGCAAGAAAAGAATCATTGTAAGCGCAAGCATGATAAGAAACAAAATTGCAAAAAAGATTGAGAGCCGAGGTCTCGATAATTCCATTTTCCCTGTATGCCAGTTACGGACGTAAAGGAACGAGAAGATAAATTTTACAAAGCTCATGAAATATCTCTCTTATACGCAGCGCCAGTAACGATAAGAAGTAGCAAACCAAAAGCGAGCACGAGAAATGGGTGGTTAGAAAAAAAGTGGTATCGATGCATAATCTCCTCAATTCCAAACGACACTGACACAAATCCGACCGTGACGAGCAGAAGAAACATAACCGGAAAACGCTTAATGAGGAGCTTTCGAATTGGTCTCACTTCAGCCCGCAGTACCGTTTCGGATTTAAGGGCCACGTCTTCAATCTCTTTTAAAGTTTGAAACACTCCTTCGGTGCCTTCAAGTACATTATTAGGTTCTACTTTCACGCGACTAATTATAACGCTTTTTCAAGCGTGAGCGTTACCGTTTTTTCCTCACCCTTTGAAAGAATTTCCAGCGTTACCGTCTGTCCAACTGTCTTCGTTCGCAAAACAGAAGAAAAATCTTTGTCTCTCAATTCTTCACCATCAACCGAAAGAATAATATCTCCCTCTGTAATTCCAGCTTTTTCAGCTGGTGAGTTTGGCGCGACGGCCGGCTCGGCCTCACTCTGTCCTCGTGCTACGAGCGCACCGTAGTCAACCGTGAGATTATTGATTCTTACTAGCCTTGGTGTCACCATCGTGTACCGCACACCAGCAAAGGGGCGGACGATTTCGCCATGCTCTTTCACTGAATCAACTGCCTGTTTTACTACGTGTGCTGGTAGAGCAAAACCAATATTCTCAGCTCCTCGTGATGTGGCAACATTCACTCCGATAACTTTCCCATCAAGTGTTAGGAGCGGTCCTCCAGAGTTGCCAGGGTTTATAGCTGCATCGGTTTGGATAACCTGATCAAGCTGCTCACTTCTTCCCCATTCGTCACTCGCCACAATCGAGCGCGAGAGCCCCGAAACAACTCCGACCGAAACTGAGTTTTGAAACTCAGCCAAAGCATTACCAATTGCAACCACCGCTTGGCCGAGTTTGAGCGCGGAAGAATCTCCAAACTCAAGATACGTAAGCGCTTCTACAATAGGCTCGTTGATTTTAAGCACCGCAATATCCAAGTCAGCATCACGCGCCAACACATCAACCTTGTACGCAGTTCCATCATTAAGAAGGATTGAATACCGCGCATCGACATCAGCTACGACATGATTGTTTGTCACGATAAGACCATCGTTGCTCACAATAAATCCTGAGCCGCCACCAACCTCACGTTCTTCGGTACCATTCTCTCGAATGCGCGGAATATTAAAAAATCCCCACGGGTCAAACTGCTCATAGTATCGTTCGTAGACAGGGACGTCTTTGGTAACCACAACAGAAACAACCGCACTGTTCGCTTTCGATACCATTTCAACAACTGGCTCTTTTTGTTCGGCAGAAACTACGGCGCTTGAGACTTCTTTTACATCACCACCTTGCGACAACACAAAGGAAGCAATCTGACTACGAAATATAAATAGCGTACCTGCAACAATAACGAGCGTGAGGAAACTGCTCAGCAACACTACCTGTGCAGGATGTAACGGGGGTTTGTTTTCCATACGCGCTATTATACGCGATGTTACTCAGTTTTATTCTGGAAAAGACGCTTGCCTCGTTCCCACATTTCTGGTCTGTCTTGAAGAAGTAGCCAGTACCACCATTCTGCTCCCCAAAGATACTGCGTGTCATAGTGTGTACCCTCAGCATACGTCAGAATATCTTCAAATTTTTCAAGATTCATACGGGTAAATTGCGTCTCAACCGGGACGTCAACCACCGGCTCAAGAAGCCACGGCTCGGCAGAAAGTTCAATGAGTACTGTCCTCTTTTCGCCGTATATAGCCCCCATGAGATTATCCTTCACGCGATAAAACCACGGTGGAAGGAACGTGCGGAATTGACCGAGCTCAGGATTCCAGAAATGCACATAGACACTAGTCCCAAACATATCGCCGCGAGAGTACGCACCCTGCCACGTACCGAGATTGCCACTATCGGTGACCAATATCGGACGCGTGCCATCAAGCGAACGGACGAGCTCTATCTCCTTGTCTAAGAAAGCAGTATCCAGATGACCACAATGCTCAAACGCAAAGACTTCCAAGAACGGCTCGTTCTCAACCTGCCAAATCGTCACCGCCGAACTTCCTTTGTAGCGATTCACGACTGCTTCCATGTACTTCATCTGCTCTTCGTTTCGCTCTTCCTCAGAAAGAGTTTGTGCCCACTTCGGCACATGACACTCTGGCCATCGCGGTAAGCGACGTCCTACCGCCAAAACCACACTCGCCCCCACACGCTCTGCGCCAGCAATTTGGTAGTCGAGTTCGTCAAAATTATAGACACCTCTCCCCGGCTCCACCATGGGCCAGTGGGCCGCGAGCCTCAGATGACGTACCCCGAGGTCATTTAATATTGCATCGTATGCGTCTCTCCACTCCAGCCCGAGCTCCTCTGCGTACATGGTATTAAACGACATACCGTACGTAATACTTTCAGGTTTTGCTTTTTGCGCCAAAAGAAATACTGCAATACACAGAAATACAACGATGCAAAGGACACCAATCACGAAATATTTGAGCCCTCTACGCATCCATGGCTTCATACGTAACTCATTCTATCATGCGAAGAGCATGAAGAAGCCTGAAACAATGACAATGATGAAGATAAGTTTCCTGAAGAAAACATTCGGCCGTGTATCTCTATCAGTAGCTGAAGCAGGAAGCCAATGAGCGAAGATAACTGTGAGGAATAGAATGAATACGAAACGAACGCCGTCCATAGCTTGGACCACAGACACCTCCCCAAGATCAGTGGCCTTAAGGAGCAAGAATGCAGCCACACCAGCAATAACTTTTGTGAGAATAACGATGAATCCTGTCTTTTTGGTAGTTGATTTCGATTGCTGCTTGATTTTGTCCCAGTAGACAGGAACCATGAGAAGTGAAAGTGCAAAAAACACAAAACAAAGACGTGACCAAAAGAAACCGTCGTCAAAACTAGTCTCCATAAAGAGCCCCTTCATAGTGATGTAGTGGAGAGCAAAGAACACTCCGCTATGGAAAACATGTAGCACCACACTCCACTCAGGCAGTGTTTTAGCAACAAGTAATGTCCCAAGTGACATTAGAACAATCCCTATCATGTGACCTTGTGTAAGCTGTGCATCAAGGAAGATAAAGCTCATTCCAAAAGTCGAGAGCGCTGAAACGGTGCCGATAATCGGCATGACTACCGCTGCGTCAGAATTCTTGAGGGCATCGTACATCGAAACGAGCGCCATAAAGAATGTATACGCCGACAAAAACGCCATACTCACGACCTGAATAGTCGGAAACTCCACATTTCTAAAACTCGGCATACCGAGGTCAGCCAGCGGTGGAATTAGCCCCGCAAAGAAAATGACAACCCAAAATCCCGTAAGGAGACATGAGTAAAACGCGTACACAAATGGCCGCGGCATTACTTTGTCATCAGAGACGATATATTTGTCGAGCACGGCAACAAAGGCATTCAACAATTGCCCGAATGTCGCCAGTAAGATCCAATGCATCCCCTCTATTCTACAACAGCATTTGCGTCACAAATCGCTTTGTACACGTATGCGGAAGGACGAATCTTTCGTTCGAGAGTAGCGTAATCAACCTCAACCAAACCGAATCTTTTTTCAAATCCAAGCGCCCACTCATAGTTATCAAGAAGTGACCAGTAAATGTGCGCTTGTACGTCCACCCCACTTTGCAACGCTCGCCACGCAGCGCCGACTTGCTTTGTGATGTATTCAGCCCGACCAGAGTCAGCCTCATCGGCCAGACCGGCTTCTGCAATATAGATTGGCTTTTTGTACCGCTTAAGCATCATGAGCGCATCGTAGATTCTCTCTGGAGCAAAGTTCCAATCCATATCAGTCTTTCTCCACTTCCGCTTATCACCAAATTTCGTATAAAAGTAATAATTGAGTCCGATTGAATCATAGTGTCCGGCGGTGCGTTTCATGAAAACATGCGTCCATTGCCAGTTAGCGATGCTGGCAGCAAGCTTATTGAACGGGTTCCAATTTGCATCAAAGACAATCACATGGTGGACAAAGTTTACATCAACATTCGGGCGAACGTTCTTAATCGCTTTATATGCAGCATTGTGTGCAAGAGCCATGTGCTTGCGCACCTTAAAGTAGAGAAATAGCGGCGCAAGACCCTTGGTAGCCTTCGCTTCATAACTCCTACCAGAGTTAGTAATAGCCACCATATCAGTGAGAGCAAAACGCTTGAACGGAGGCCAGCTACCGCGGAGCCAACCGTTACTGGCGTACACACTTGGCTCGTTGATGGTAGAAAAATGACCACATAAATCACTCAGGCGCTCGACCACAAACGCACAGTAGCGTGCGAAAATTTCCGGTGAGTCTTTTTGTTCAAAGCCACCACGGTCAGAAAACCAAAGCGGTAGTGTGAAATGCCAGAGCGTGATGATTGGCATGATGCTGCGCGCCTGAAGGGCGCGCAACACTTCTCGATAATGCTCTATCGCCTCTTCGTTGAATTTTCCTTCCTCAGGCTCAATTCGTGCCCATTCCACTGAAAAACGATGAACATTATGTCCAAGACTCTTTGCAATATCAAAATCTTGCTCGTACCTTGTGTAATGTTCACATGCACGGCCACAGGTAGGTACACGACCGTCGCGAGCAGCTTGCGCCCAGTCACAGTTTTCAATTCCACCTTCTACCTGGTAGGAAGCGGTAGCGGCACCCCAGAGGAAGCCTTTTGGAAATTCTTTCATATTTATTGTTGCTGTATCTTACAGATACTGTACACCTTGTCGCCACTTTGCTCCAAGTATTCGCAAAGTAGCTGGCAAGGTCTTGCGAAATGGGTTCCTTCCCATTTCTCACCCCATAAAAACCCCTCTGGAAATTTCTTTTCACCCATACCTGAAACTACTTCTGCTTACTCTTAATAAGCGCCATTGCGCCATACAGTCCACCCTCATCTCTCAGTGCTGCATCAACAATAATCGGACATGGTACAAACCCACGTAGTGCTTCGACTGTCTTCTCGCGTATTACTTCAAGCATAATGCGAGGGTCACCCACCACCATCGAACCTCCAAGTACTATCACATCTGGTGACCAAAAAAGAATAGCGTTTCGAAGTCCTACCGCTAAGTACCCTGCCAATTCGTCCCATACCGGGTCATCTTGAGCTATCTCATACGGCTTACATCCACGCCTCCGCTCCAAAGCTGAACCTGAGATGAGATTTTCAAGCGTATGGAGCGTGTCTGAACCAAAAATACTTCCATCTATATCAAGAATCTGATGTCCCGGTTCGAAGCCAATACTCGTAACGTCAAGAACCCCATTCACATAACGAGCTCCACCAACACCGGTACTCACCGTAAAGTAAGCAACAATCGCACCCTCTTTCCCAGCTCCATAAACCGCTTCGCCAAGTCCAACAATCGCAGAATCATTCTCCAGGAAAACAGGTGCTGAGAGTTTATTCTCAATATCAATAGTCAGTGGCTTATTAATCCAATCTGTGAGGACAACCTCATTACTGATACCTGTCTTATCCTTCTTCAATGGACCTCGAATACCTCCTGCGATAGCAGTGATTGGTTTTCCGCCTGTAAGTTCTAGTGCGGCGGAACAAATAGCTTCAACCCCCGCCTCATACTGCATCGGAGTTTCAAATTTAATCGGAGTTCCGTAGCTCTTTAAATCCTCACTGACAGCAACACGGGTCTTCGTTCCCCCAATATCAAAAATTACGTACATAACAAAAGTATAACAGAAGCCGCGCCCAAGCTCGAAAGCAAGGGCGCGGGACGGTCACGGTAATGACCTAAATGAAGGTGTGTCCACCGAAGGTGCGTTGGATGGCCAAGGCTTCGAGATGGTTCTGGGAAACATCTTTCCGAAGTAGGCCCGGCATCATTCCTTCGGTGAGAACGAGCTCACCAGGAACTCCCCGATGATCCTCAACCCAGAACGTGACTGGATCGGGACCAATCCTGACCATGATATACAAAGAAACAAGCTCTCGACGACACATCATAGTTACACCGCCGGAAGAAAAGAAGGCTCGGTAACCACGCGAATGGATGTGCGGCACGCGAATCATGAGACTCTGCCAGTTCTGGCCGAAGCGCCAGATAATCGGCCACCGCTTCGAGATAGCCTTTGGGTCGCCATCCAAGGTGACGGCACCTTGCTTCGGAGGCTCCACATCGACATTTTTCCACCACATACCCATCAAACTTCTCCTTCAATAGAAAGTGCATTCAAATTTTATTATAACATAATAATTAGACTATTTCAATAGCCTCATTAAATCTTTGTGAAAGTGAAGCCTTTGGGGAAAAATTTAAGTTGAGCCTCGTTTCGCTTCTTGGTGACGAGCGGACCCCCCTTCTTGGTACCACTGTATGTCAGCTGAAGCGGTTCGTGTGTGCGGGTTTCAGCCCAAAAATATGTCTTCTGTGGACCAACACGAACAGAGACAAACTCAGTGTGAATAAGCTGATGGTAGCGCACTATTCGCCTACCTTCTACATAGAAATATAGGTAATATCCTCGCCTAGGTGATGCCATGCCGACCACCCGCAAAAGATACCGATACTGTCCCAATCGCCACAGTAACGGCCATCGCCTCGAGATCGTTCCGTGCACCTCTTGCAACACAAGGGCGTGCGCAGGAACGCGTCTATATCGCATTACTGGCCAAAACATTCCCATAATGTTTACCTTATCGGTTAAAACCTCCTATATATACAGTACAATGTTTTTGGAGTATTTCAATAGCTAAAACTCAACCGCATTTAAAAAGCTTGCCGGTGCAAGGTGCTGTTTCCACTTTTCATAGAGAGCTGTGGTAGCAAGAACATCATCGATGTTGTGTGAGATAAGTTCAGCGAACCTCCCGGCGGCGTATAGTTCCGCAACCTGACTTCCATCCACCTCTCCTTTCTGACTCTCAATACCATAGGCTCGAAGCAAGAGGTGAAGCGACGGACGTTTACTCATTGCTCCATACATAGTAAGTTCATCCATCAAATCAACGTGGTAGGGCAAGAATTGCTTCGTGAGATACCGATTCTGTTGGAATGTCTGAGCTGGACGAATACCGTGCACCACCGAACGGTGAAGCAAGAACGGCACATCAAAGGCTCGACCATTGAAGGTAACAAACACATCATAACTCTGCACACCGTCCCAAAAATCTTCGAGAGTCTCTTTTTCTGTACGTTTCTTTATAACAAAATCACCTATACGAGACTCCACTTGCTTTTCATCTGCAACAGAGTAAACGACACCTTGTCGTCGCTCGATATCAAAAAGCGTAATACTTACTATACTTCCCGTGAGCGGAGAAAGTCCCAACTGTGATTTCACTTCATCCTCGCTTGCGCCTCTGGCACTTCTAAGCAACTGGGATTTTGTGTAAGCGTCAAAAGAATCCCACGGGTCGGGAATCGTTTCAATATCAAAGACGAGTGTGGCCATGCCTAAAGCGATACCGGCACACCAGCAAAGCAGTTGATGATTGTCTCACGCTCGGCACTGATGACATACCGATACTGACCGCCGACCATCATACCGCCACAGACATCTGTCTTTCCTTCTGAAGTGCCGTAAATTGGGAAGCCATCAAGCGCGTATCCGACGAGTGTCCCAGCGCCAAAAACTCCGTATGCCCCCACTTCGTTATTACGAATGAGTGAACCGTCTTTTGCAATACCAATGATGTCTGTTGAGAGACAGCTCGGGTTAGCATTTGGGACACTTCGCACTGGAAGCTGCAAAACAATTTCTTTTGAAACAATAGGCGCAGAAGAAGAGCTTGTATCAGCAGAGGTAGCCTGGCCCTCACGATACACCAGTCTTGCACCCTCGACTTCTTCAATGATGAGTCCTCGCGGGCTCCATGCTGGAGTTGCTATGCGGTAATTAACGCACTCTTTTACAGCCACAGCTGCTTCTGCACCTTCCTCCACTTCTGGAAGTGGCGATTCTTCAGACACTGTCTCTTCCACTTGTGACTCAACTTCTTCATCAAGACCCAAGGCGGCGATTTTCTTACGAAGTGAAGAGATTCGATCTTCTCGTGAAGGCTCAGTCTCTTCTGGAGTGATGACTTCGTAGGTTTCTGGCTGCTCTGTTGAAGAAAAGACCGAAGCCGACATACCTGAAAGACCTGGTATAACACCCTGAGTCAAAGCAGTTGCCGCAATCCCCACCAGCAAAAAGGTGATAGTCGCGAGCATAAGCGCATAATCCCTCGTTCGAAACATAGCGCCATAATACCACAAAGCGAGGCAGCTCACGCTGCCTCGCTTCCCCACACCACAGTCTCAACTACTTAGAAGAACGGCTTTTAACCTTGATATCAACCATTTTTTCTACCCGACGAATATCAGCAAGGAGTTTCGCTCGTTCGGAATTATACAAAAAGAGATTAAACACCGAACGTCCACCGTTTCGTGCAAACGTCGCTTTGTCACCCACTTTTTTATTGATATCAATCTTATGAAATGATGAAAGTTGTTCGAGCCGCTTGATACCTTTCATTTCTGTTATCACTCCTTCCTTGGCAGCAAACCACTTCATGGCACACGCATACCCTTTGCACTTCTTTGGAAGAATTGGCTTCTTAGGAATGCGAATCAATACGTCGTTGAGGGTGTGATTGATATCACAACTGAGCTCGTGAAGGATATGACGGAATCCGCCAACACGAGCACCAATTTCGATAATTTTCCAATCATCGTCAATCTTGAGGAGTTCCGTGTGCGCAGTGGTACTTCTAAGACCAAGTGCATGAATACCGGCTTCTGCAACAGTCTGTGCCTTTTGAATCGAGCGAGCAGTCAAACCAGATGGTGTCATTTGGAGGTAATTGTAAAAATCATCATGACCGATTTTCTTTCCTGTTGTCACCTTTACGAGCGGACAGTGATGTACCGTTCCGCGAGAATCAACATACGAATCAACTGAATACATGTCTCCCTCCATGTATTCCTCTGCTATGATGCGTGGATCAATGAGATGATGCTCCTGCACGTAGGCTTTTTTTACATCACGAAAAGTCCGACGTAGTGTCGCTTCCAACTCTTCCTCGTGGTAACAAATCGACACAAAACGACTAGCGGCCAAGTTGGTCGGTTTGATAATCATTGGAAAGCCAACTTTCTTGGCAATCCGTTCGCGCTCTTCTTTTGAGTTTGCCTTTACGAGCGTGAACTTCGGCGTGATTTTCTTGTCGTAGAGACGAAAACGCTTGCGCATTTCGTACTTATCGCTCGCCCAGTTGAGCGACTCCGTGGTAGGTGTTCGCAGATACGGCACATGTGGAAGCACCTCAACAAATCGGCGCATGTACTGTTCAGACCGACAGGTAACAGCGAGTAGCTCACCTTGGTACGGAAGTAGTGCTTCCGCGATTTTCTGCGGTTTGGAAAAATCACACTCAAGATAGAGATCGAGACCAGGAATATTTACGTACTCTTTCTTGGTTTCTACACGAGAATCTCGAAGCAACATAATACGCAAAGGACCACCGAAAAGTGGTTCATACGCGCGAAGCTGTGCGAGGGTGTTTGCACTATCTGGCAGACCCATCACATAGACAATAATATTCTTTTTCTTTTTCATTCTGCAGGCAATAAAAAAGCTGTCCTAATGACACAGCACTATATCTTTTATGTATACGACAGTTCGTACTTGCTTCCTTGACAAACATGATAATACAATATTTAATCAAAAAATGCAACTCACCTATCCGAGTCACCACTCGTGGACAAAGGATATTTCAGCCGGCATCGAGATAGATTTCTCGGGGCGAGCCGCAAAGAAAATCCACCACTCTCTTCCAAGGCTAGAAGAAGCAGGTGTCACCTACCGTATTGAGCCTCTCACCGAGCACTTTTTCAACGACTTCCTTCCTCTCTACACAAACCAGATTGGCGCAAAAGACAACGCACTCTTGCATGACGTCGTCGAAAAAACTCTCCACAACAAAAGCCACGATTTCCCCTACTACTCATTTTCACTATGGGAGCATGGTGAGTTTATCGGCGGAACGATTTTTTCACTCCGGACCGACAAAGTATCTTACGCCTTTAGAGTCTTCGTGACCGATTGGAATCAAAGTAATCTTAAAGCAAGTCCTGCTCTGATTGGTGAGTACGTCATTGCTGAATTCGCCACTAAGGAAGGTAAGAAATTTCTGTCTCATGGCAAAGACAGAAATCCGTATGGCATCAATGCCGCCATCGGACTTGCCACATTCAAACTATCTGTCGGCTGTAAGGCAACGGTAGCGACCGGTAGCGAAACACGCACAATAGACACAACGACAATAGACACCGACTGTCTGATTCTTGAACAACCCACCGAAGGCGACGTCATCACAAACGCCCGACTTGTCACCAGTCGTGATACATACGAAAAATACATTCAGGTAACAAAATACCCCAACCTATTATCGGTTGAGGTACTGTTTAGAGATTAGAGGCCGAAGCGTACACCCTCTGTTCCAGTTGCTGCTCCTGCAGGAGGTGTTGAAGTGGCGGAACTTGATGCCATCGCAGCAGCGGTACCTTCTGGGTCGGCTGCCATGGCAATCTGCGTAATAAATTCTTCGAAAGTTTCGATTTCCATCTTTTGGCCGTTAAGGAAGAAGGTCGGTGTACTGGTGAGTTCGAGCTCTCGCGCTTCAGTAAGGTCAGCCTTTACCGCATCACGAAGCAGTGATGCGCGCTGGTGGCGCTTGAATGTTTCCACATCAAGACCGAGATCCTGCGCATACTGCACAAAGAGAGACGCTGGGGCAACTGCATTAGTCCAAGCCTGCTGGTTCTTAAACAACATGTCATGGTACTCAAAGAATTTTCCCTGCTGGCCAGCTGCTTCAGCAGCAATTGCTGCCTGCTGTGCGTATGGGTGAATTGGTAGCGGGTAGTGCTTGTACTCGAAGCGAATCTTATCGCCGTACTGATTCATAACTTCTTCGAGAACCGGCTGGAAAGATGCACATGCTGGACACTGAAAGTCTGAGTATTCGACTAGTGTCACCGCTGCTTCAGGATTTCCTTTAATCTTATCAACGACGGTCACTCCCTCATTATTACTCTTACTTGCAGTATTCGAGTACCAAATAGCGCCCCCGAAGAGCACGACTGCAATAAGTCCAACAAGTATCCATGGATTTTTCATATGACGATAAGTGTATCACAGTGCGGCGACCTGCAAAAAATTAGACAAAGTTACAAAAACATTGTATTGTAACGGCCACTCTATTACTACGTATGGCGGTCAAACCAAATTTCACTAAGAAAAAGAAGCGCAAAGTTCACGGCGCCACCTTCTGGGATAGCGAATACACCAATCCTTCCCACTTGAAGCTCTCTACTGTTGAGAGTGGTGACTTGGCAAAATTTACTCGTTGGCTCGGCCGTCAGGACACCAATCTCATCCTAAGACAAGGAGCAAGCGCCGTTGACGCAGGCTGTGGCAATGGTCGTAACCTCATTTACCTCGCTCGAGAATTTCATATGAAGGGATTTGGCGTCGACATTTCCTCCGCTGCTATCGCTCAAGCGAGGCGAGCTTCAGAAAAACTTCCTATCACCTACCAGGTCGGTAGCGCAGGAAGTGCTTTTGCACTTCCTGACGAGTCACAAACACTCGCACTCGACATGATGACGTCGCACTTCCTAAGCAAAACTGAGCGCACTGCGCTTCGTGACGAACTTCACCGTGTTTTGGTACCAGGTGGATTTCTCTTTATGAAAACCTTCCTTAAAGACGAAGACCTTCACACTTCTCGCCTTCTCAAGGATCACCCTGGAACAGAGGTTGGTAGTTACATTCATCCCGTCATGGGCGTAGCTGAGTATGTATACAGTGAAGAGGAGCTGGTGGCATTTCTTTCAGAGAAGTTCATTGTCCGCAAAATCTACCGCTCACACCGTCACGCTACAAAGGGAGGTGCTGGTAAGCGTCGGACAATTTCTATCTACGCAGAAAAAGACTACGGTGTCGCCCGTGGTTAAAACTCTCCTTCAAGAGTTCCGTACTCCATTCCAGCCTCGACAACAGCGCCGAGGTCTTTAAACTGTACGTCAGCAGGCGGAATGAAGATGCTGCCATCGACTGTCGCCCATTCGCTGCACGTATATTGAACAGTTTCATCAAGTGGAACTGGCTCTTTGGTATCAACTTGTTTGGTTTTTTCATCTGTGACATCAGACTTGAAGCCAAAAGTGTCATCGCCAATTTTTGACCAAACGTACATAGAGTTTCCGCCCACAATCATCGAGGAGACGACGGTGCCCCCAAACTCGGCCGCAGGCATAACGAAGTCTCCACGAAGATTGCCACCGCTGGTGAAGTACGTTCCTTCGATTTTTTCTTGTCCTGACTTCTCAACAACAATCTGACACTCAAGATTTTTACCCTTTGCTTGTAGCTCGGCGAGTGTTCCGTTACCTGAGAACGACTTCTCGTCGGCAGGACCAACACCCTCAACAGAAACCGGTCCAACAGGCTCGGTCGTAGCTGTTTTGTCTTTCGTCCCAAAGATAGCCACTACCGCATAGGCAGCTGCGAGAAGTGCAATGATAACAACAATGATGAGTGCTCGTTTCATAGGCGTTTTATATTAATGCTTCTAGTATACCTCCTTTTGGAAAAATGCAGCAGGTTTTACTCATTTTTATGTCATAATAGACTGTATGTTACGGAAGATTCTGATTCGCGGACTATACGGAATGGTGCTCATACTCTGCGTCGCCACAACCGCTGGCATAAGTCTCCTTCTGGAATCAAAGCAGTTTGTCTTTGATCAAAGTATTCCGGATGAAAAAACCGCCACCGTCATCGACACCAGTCCTTTCCCTGTGAGTGTTGACCCTGTGTCTAAGACCATAGCTGACGTTGACCTCCTTCAAAACCAACCTCAAGAAAATCTCGCATACAGCAACACTAATCGCGATAGCTGGAAAGCAAAAGTAGCTGCTTTCTTCTCAAAACGTGAGTGGTACCAGAACCTCGCTTCACCAGTCTCTCGCATAATTGTTATCTGGCCCGGTGAACGAAAAGAGGAAGTTGTCAAAAATGTTGGCGACATTCTTCGTTGGAGTACAGAAGAGCGAGCTGAGTTTGCCAAGCGTATCGAGACAAGCGAGCCCTCACTCAGTGAAGGTAAATTTTATCCCGGACAGTACGTTGCTCACCGTGGCGCCACCCCTGAAGAAGTGGCGCTCATGATTGAAGAAAAATTTGATACCGACATTCTCAACCGTTACACCACTGACGTTGCTGACAAAGTACCGCTGGAAGATGCTCTGGTGATTGCATCACTCCTTGAACGAGAGGCTCACGACTTTGAGAACATGCGCGAGATTTCTGGGGTTATCTGGAACAGACTTTTTATTGCTATGCCTCTCCAGCTTGATGCCACACTTCAGTATGCGAAGGGTGCTTCAGGAAAAAACTGGTGGCCGACACCGCGTCCAGCTGATAAGTACATTAAATCTCCATACAATACCTATATGAATGAAGGGCTGCCTCCCGGACCGATTGCGAATCCTTCTGCTGCTGCCGTCATTGCCGCTCTCAACCCCCTACCAACCGACTGCCTCTTCTACTTCCACGACAGAAAGGGTGGGTACTACTGCTCTGAAACATACGAAGAGCACGTCGCGAAATTAAAGCAAGTATACGGTCGAGGGAAATAATAAAAGGCGGGCCCCATCCGGGGCCCGCCTTTTATTATTTCTTACGCCTCCTTCAGCGCCTGCTCAATCATCTGTTCGATAGCGCTCGCTGGTAGCGCTCCGTTGATCGGGTAGGTCTTTCCACTTGGACCAATGATGATACTCCATGGAGTTCCGCGACCGCCAGTCTCTGCTGCGTCTGCAATATCTGCTTCAATTGCAGCCTTATGCTTTTCGCCTTCAAAACAAGCTGTGAAAGCACTCTTTGAGACACCAGTTTCGCCAACAAGCTTTGGAATGAGTGTTTCGATATCAGTACGATTGTTGGTAAGTGTCTCTTCAAAGTAACGGTCCGTAAACATCCAGAACTTCTCGTTGCCACCGAGCTCGCCTACACATTCAGAAGCCATTGCTGCGGCCATTGCCTTTACCGGGTGGAGTTGCTCAAGCGGGAACTGTCGGTATACCCACGCCACCTTATCTTCTCCGTACTTATCGACTACGACCTTCAGTGTCTCGTGGTGCCGCTTACAATATGGACACTCAAAGTCAGAGAACTCAACAATCTTCACCGGAGCATTGATATCGCCACGAATGTGATCTGCGTCGGTGACCGGATCAATTTTATTTGTTGTATCGGCTGCAGGCTCCTCAACACCATCGCCACCCTCCACTGCGAGTTTACCCTTTTCTACTGTACCACCACTTAGGTACAACCCCGCTCCCACAAAAAGCCCAGCGATAACAATCGAAACTGGAACAAGCAGGTCCTTAAGCACGATACTCTGTGCCGGCGCAGTTGTAGCGACTACTGGAGCAGCAACCGGAGCACTCGTTTCAGCTACCGGCTTTGCTTCAACAACATTCTCTTCAGACATAACAATTAGATAATCAGATAACCTTTAATAAGTTCACACATACTACTACGCAACAGCGTTTTGAGCTATTTCACCCTTGAGCACAGCGATTATGTTTTCGGCTGCCATAACCGCCATTTTGTCTCTCGTCTCGATGCTGGCAGAAGCAATATGTGGCGTCAAAACAACATTCTCAAGGTTGGCTAGTCCTGGTGCAAGTTCTGGTTCATGCTCAAACACATCAAGCCCAGCTCCAGAAATAACACCGTTTCTCAATGCTTCTGTAAGAGCTACTTCGTCGACAACCGGTCCACGGGAGGTGTTCACGAGGTATGCAGTTGGTTTCATCAACGCCAATCGCTCAGAATTAATGAGGTGCTCGGTGGTTGGTAAAAGCGGCACATGGACAGATACAACATCAGCTACCTTAAGCACCTCCTCAACTGATGAGAGGTAGGTGCACGGGATGTCAGCTTCAAGCGCCGGGACTGGATTCACATCATAGTAAACGACATTCATACCAAAACCCTTTTGAAGACGAGTTGCAACCCCTGCACCAATCCGACCAGCTCCGAGGACACCGAGTGTCTTTCCCTTCATATCAGACCCGAGCAAGAGCTCTGGCCCCCACGCCTTGAACTTGCCTGCCCGCGTGAACCGATCACCTTCTGGAATACGCTTAGCAACCGCAAGAATAAGTGACACCGCAAACTCAGCTACTGTATCAGTAAGGACACCAGGAGTGTTTGAGACGACGATTCCCTTTTCCTTTGCAGTTGCAACATCAATGTTATTGAACCCTACTGCATAGTTGGCGATGATTTTTACACCAGGAACAGCATTAAGCACGTCTCTATCGACAGTGTCTGTAAGGAGTGCAAGTACAGCATCGTAAGGACGTTCTTCGAGCTTAGCAATAAGTTCTGCTTTACCAAGCACCTCACCTCTTGAACCAATAACTACCTCGTGTCCCGCTGCCTCCAACGCATCAATACCAGCTTTTGGAATTGCCTGCGTCACAAAAATCAGTGCCATACTATATTACTTAAATTACGGGGATATTTTACCATACGGAAAATGGGCGCCTTGCTACGCAAGGCGCCCATCACTCTCTACACCTCCTCCACCACCTCAAGCTCCTTTTCTAGAATTACCCCAGGATGGTCGCTGGTCGCTGGTCTATCAAAATGAAATCGTCCCCGAAATTTCTGATCCGCTTCAAGATACGGAAACCAGTGACTGTCATCAATCCACATCTGCTCAAACGGAACAGAGGAAAATTCAAACCATTGTGGGCGCATTTCTTCACTTTCGGTCGGCTCACCATCGTACGCGGTCACTTTGAAAATATGTACCTCAAGTTCTTTTGGCTCGCTTTCAAATGTAAAATCAAGAATACCCACCTTTTCATACGATACAGGTGTGACACCCACTTCTTCTTCAAACTCACGCACCAGTGCTTCCTCAATACTTTCCCCCTCTTCAAGCTTACCGCCAAAACCATTCCATCGTCCTTCACCAAAACCCCGCTTCTTCATACCAAGAAGAACCCTATTCCCTTGCACAACCATACCGAGTGTTAAAACCTTCTTCATGAATTAATTCTATCGTTCATTATAGACTCCCGCCACTTTAAAATTGATGTATAAATTCATGAGATAATTCCACACTCCTGTCACAGCCGCCACAATCACCCGCGCATACACGTAGTACGCACCAAAGACACTCACGAGCACATACATTCCAAACGTCACAAAAATCAAACCGACCCCGGCTATACCAAGAAAATTAGCATAAGCACTCTGGTGTGCGCGCGTCGTCCCGACAAAAACAAAGCGTCGACTGAGCACGTAGTTGAGAGAGACAGCCAAGACAAATGCTATGCCAGCCGCGACCAAGTAATCTACCTGAAGCCAGTCAGTCAAAAGAAAAAGTAAAGCAAGATCAAGTAAAAAGGTTCCTAGTCCAATACTTGAATAGAGTAAAAAACGTCTCAATGCCCGCGCTTCAATCATTTTACCTTTGGCTCCCTCTTAACGTTCTTTGTACCAAGATTTTTCACAACACCCTCCATCCGTGACGCCACACGACGAGGTTCTTGCTGTTTATCAGTATGGTGATTTGGAACATTGTCTTTTTTCATACTCTTTCATTGTACGCCTGCGATTTGAACTCGACAATGCACATCATCTTAGAGAGTGGTATCATGGTGGTATATGAATCGTTCAATTACTTTCATCGGAGTTTTTGCAGCCTTATTTGTAATGTTTACAACTGCACCAACCGCCGATGCCAATCACACGTGGGGCAACTATCACTGGGCTCGTATCCAAAATCCTTTTACACTTAAATTGGGAGACAATCTTACCAACACATGGGACAGCTACCTCCTTACCACGTCTACTGACTGGAGTTCGTCCACAGTACTTGATACTGTCGTAGTTGCTGGCAACACCAACAACACTAAGGGTAAGAACACACCGAAGAACTGTACTCCAACAAATGGTCGAGGTGAGGTGTGTAATGCTAAGTATGGCGCGACCGGCTGGCTCGGTATCGCGTCTATCTGGGCTTCGGGTGATCACATTACAGCAGGTACCGTAAAGCTCAATGACACGTACTTCAATACAGCTACGTATAACAAGCCAGCCTGGAAGAATCTTGTGATGTGTCAGGAGGTTGGTCACCTTTTTGGCCTCGGACACCAAGATGAAACATTTGATAATCCAAACCTGAATACCTGCATGGATTACACGAATAATCCAGATTCAAATCAGGAGCCAAATAGTCATGACTACGAACTCCTTCTTCAGATTTATAATCATCTCGACACAACAACCACTATCGCAAACAGCCTCTCTCTCCTTGCAGCCGATAGTAACAGCGAGGCTGACTGGGGTCTTGAAATTCACCGTTCTGATGATGGACGTTCATCAATCTTTGTAAAAGATCTTGGAAACGGTAACCGCGTCGTCCGGCACGTGTACTGGGTTGAACCACGAGGCAACCACCATCACGAATAGATTCATTAAAATTAGATTGGCCGGCGCACGATTCGTGCGCCGGCCTTTTCAAAAGAGCGAGTGCGAGGTCTAGCAACGGGTGTATCCCCGCGCTTAGCGATTGCTCCCTTCTTTGGACGATGCATGACTTGCAGAGGCATCATTTGTACAGCGCACCACCGTGATTGGCTTGCGTGCTTTTTCTTTTTCTTCTGCAGTAAGAAAAAGAACCGGATAGTCTCACTCCTTGGTAATTCTGGCAAATCCCCTGGTATTTGTCCATTATCTCACTTGCCACAGAAAGGTATTGCTCTTAGCTCAACATGGCGCTATCGTACACAGAGGAGCACACCAGTAGGGAGTTCTTCTTATGCCGACCAAATACATGCCCCCTCCACTCGATCAAGCATGGCTTCGAGCCAAACTTATCGATACCTTCTATATAAAAGAGAAAGGCGACAACAATCCAGATTTAGAAGCCAGACAACTGATGTCTGACCTGGTACACGCCTACCTTATGTGGTGGGTGCTGATGATTACTTTTCCTGAGCGTCGAATAGTCGGAACTGCTCCACTATGGGAAGTCCGGCGAATCCACGCTAGCGAACTCGAACGATTTCTCTCCGACTGCCTTGGCTACCTCGGACGAATTCCACAGAAGAAGGATCTGTGGCGAGGACCGCTTGATTTCCGCGGCACTCATGAGACCGCTCGTTCTGTTCATGAACTATTCGATTACCCTGATCTTGTCTGGGAACCAATTCTCCGCACTGCGAGAGAACAACGGGATGAAAAAATCATCCGTCTTCATTAAACAAAGCCCCTCTTCGGAGGGGCTTAAGTATTATTTAAAGATAACCTTCGTACCATCACTCGTTTTTACAATAAGCTCACCCTTACCAGTGAATTGGTAGGTGGCAAATTTCTCAAGGAGACTGGCGTACTCTGCTTCTTGTGAACCTTCACAGTACATCTTGGTGCCAGCAATCGGGCCAAAGGTAAGTGCGCCACTGTACGCTTCGTACGTACTCGACATACTATTGCAATCAGTACCAATCTCAACCGTACCACTACCTCCAAACGCGAGTGTAAAGACGTCTGGCTTCTTGGGGAGAAGTTCATTTCCATCAGCAAATTCGGCGCGTACCCACTCCCACGTCTTCATATCAAGTGCGACCAACGCCGGGACTACGGTACTTCCCTCCACCGGCGTCGCTTCCTCTAGAGAATCAGTCTGCTCGATAGTTGATGATGCGACCGGAGTAGCTGACATCGGCACATCCCCCTTTGGTGAAAACACATACACATACGCCACTATGCCAACGACCGTGGCAAGCACAAGGATTAGCAGAGCTATGATGTGTGTTTTTTTCATAGGCGGTTATTCTAACACACCTTATCCAAGTGTCAGATATAAAAGAACAGGCATCACCCACGTCAGCCAGTCGACCACCCCCTTATATCGAAGTTGACCAAGCTGCTTTGGTTGCCAATAAAATTCTTGAATGAAAATCCCCACAATCATAAGAGACATCAAGATATAGAGAGCCATCTCGCTGCCAAAGAGCCGTTGTGACAAAAAAGTTGAAAGGATGATAAATGCAATCGAACCAAGCAAGTGGAACGTCCCTCGATAGAACGTCAGCTTGAACCCGAAGTGATTTGGTCCATACTTCGCGAACGACTCTTCCAGCGCTCGCTTGTATGACTCTCGACCACGCACAAACCTCCCACCCACATCTGAAGCAAAGGGGTAAATCCGGTCTGGAATGGTATGAATAAATAAGTAGAGGTTTTTCAGAGTTGCTCTCATAGGGCCAGTATACCACCACAATAACCTTGAAGTCGTTCTCACACAGCACCACCTCCCATTAGTTCAAAATTACGCAGTCTACTCAACCTCCACCGCGAATCCTCCAACTGCCATCCGCTTCATATCAAACGGCATATCCATGGGCTTGTCGGCATACTTTTTATCAAAGTACTGCATAACTTTTTTGTTAATTTCGTTTCGTTCTTTCTTCGAGGCAAACACAATGAAAGAAAACCACACCTCCTCGTCTTCCTTTGCCTTTGCCATTTTAGGAAAGGTAAAAGTAACACCTGGCGGAGTTATATCGTCAGCTCGACACTCTTTGTAATCTAGCGCGCCAAACTCTCGCCACTTCTTAGACGCCTCACGTGCCATCTTTTTATACTCAGCTTTCTTGTCCTTTGGAATAACGAGAACAAAACCATCAACATATGTTTTCATATACTTCAGTGTATCACGACCATATTTAGTACGTCACTTTCCATCTAATTAAAACTTAGATTATGTACAGGAAAATCAATCTTACGTGCTTTGCTCGCCTGCGCGACGAATCTTGATTAAATGTCAGAGTATCGCTTTTTCCGCTCTTTGGTGTAATAAAACCACGGACGCGCTGGTGCACCATTCATAAAGTCTAGCGCCGCCATGTACGTATCGAGCACACATGGGTCTTGTCGCACTCCACTTACCTTACATATCTTCTGATAAAGCTTATACGGGTCCTGCTTTTTTAATTCAGAGGGACTCTTAAGACCGAGCAGCGTGAAGTCACGCACCATCGCCGGACCAATATTTGGAATATCTCTAAACTCCCTTACCTCAGAAAAGTGCTTGGCCTTCACAGTTACACAAAGAGACTAACAAGAAACGCCGTGAGCAACATCGTTACGAGCGGATAGAGAGCATCGGCAAAAAACTTCTGCCACGCAATCTCGCGCTCACAGTTACCCCAAAGGATATGTGCGCCGATTGTCGGCACAATGAAACACAGCCAGTTGAACACAATAAACCCGAGTGCAACAGTGAGGTCTACGCCATTTTTGACACTCATGGTGACGATAGTCACTACTGCAACTGAGGTAAGGAGCGAGAGTAACATTTGCGCCCCATACACCTTTGGCATAGTTGGCTTGGCTTCTTCAATTTTTTGCTTCTGCTCTTCTGGTGAGAGCTTGTCGAAACCAAGGTACCGCATATGGAGCCGACCCATCGGACTCTGTGGCATGTGCCAAAGTGTCCCGACCACAACAGAAAGCACCACCCCAGCAAGTACCAATAATATAAATGAAACTGTAATCATAAGATGTGAAGTTAGAGCTATTTTAAGGGAACGTACCTAAAGTCTAGCACAGATTCAAATCCCTGAAATCGTGGTATAATGAGGATTATTGGCTTATAAGCACTAATGTTATGAACACCAATCTAACCTTGCCCCTACAAAAGGCACTGCTGATTGTGCTCACTGCCGCGTTAGTTTTTCTCGGCTTTGCACCATACGCTCGTGCTGATAGAGGTGGCATACCAAATTATCACGCAAATTACCGGGCCTTTTTAAACCCTGGTCACCAGTACAAGTACACGAGCGGTTATTACTCAACCACCGAACTACAAGAAATTATTAATCAATTACTAATCTATCTTGCACAACTACAAGATTTGCAAGATGAGGAAGATGACAACACATACGATAGTGACGTTGAAGTAAAGACACTCGCTGCAACCGATATTGACGGGGACGAAGCAACCTTACGCGGTGAAGTTACTGACTTCAACTCATCTTCATACGCTACGGTATGGTTTCAGCATGGGTACAGCCAGCGCTCACTCCATTCTTCAAATTCAGTTACTATCGATGATGACGAGGATGGCCTGTTTACCCTTCCGCTTGATAACCTCATTGAAGATCGCTCCTACTACTATCGCGCTGTCGCTCGCGATGACGATGGCGACGTAGACTACGGCGAGCTTCGCCACTTCATCACCGATGGTAGCAACTACGATGATACTGACGGCACTGATAACGAGCCGGATGTAGACACCGACAGTGCTAACGACATCGATGACGACAGTGTGACGCTTCGTGGTTCAGTCGACATGAATGACTTTGAGGACGGTCTCGTCTTCTTTATCTACGGTGAGAGCGAGAACCAAATTGACGATATCGAAAACGACTTCGACACCTATAACGACATTGATGAGGATGGGGTCAATCTCCAAAAAGTGACTGTCGATAGTGGCCTCGATGATGATGACTACTATGAAGAAGGTATTTCTGGACTCGATGAGGACACTGACTACTTCTTCCGTCTCTGTGTTGAGTACGAAGATGAAGATACTGACGAAGTCCTTGCTTGTGGCACAACCGAGGATTTCACTACTGATGAATTCTAGAGAGTCCGTCTAGTAAAAGAAAAAGCAGGCGTGAAGCCTGCTTTTTCTGTGTTTGTTGGGTGTTTGAGAGGATGTTGGAACTACTTTAGTATTCCAAATATAAACCATCTCCAACAAAATCAAACTTATCATGATTAAGACTAATAGCCGCAAAATCATCAACTGCAATAACTCTTGATGAAAATCTATCCAACTTAGATTCAATCACCTCAGCAGTTATGTTTGGAAAATATGGCGAATCCAAATGTGGCATAAAAACAAAATCAAAAAACCTCATTCCAGTACCATTATCAGACTCACAGTCTTCTCCGTACAGTTCGATATTTAAACCTTTTGGTAAAAATATCCCGGCGACCATACTACCAGCACTAATTCCCATATATACTCGATCATCAAGAGAATTAACTAAATAATCTTTAACTCCTTGCTCTATAAAAATTTTTGAAAGATACGATTCATCACCTCCTCCAACACAAATTACATCAGCAAGTTCAAAATGTTTTTGCCACAACACGTTCGGTAAGCCAGCAATGTCTAAGATATCGAAAGATAGAGGTTTTCTATTGGTGAATTCGAAAATATTTTCTGTAAGCCATCGCTTGTCTTCAACTGATGTGTTTGCCGCTGTTGTGACGAATAAAACCTTAATTTCTGAAAAGGGTTTACCAACTAGGCCTACAAGTGCCTCTGCAATCTTATCTGAAGTGAGACCAGCTGATGTAAGAAGTAGTTTCATACTGTAAGTATACCAAAAAGTTCCTCATCCCCGCCTCAACATCGATAAACACAGAAAAGCGCCATGAAGGCGCTTTTCTCTGGTTTGCTGCCCGACAAGGACTCGGTCACGAATCACTAAGTATATTTATTCGCTTCGCTCTAAATCTACCAAGTGTTCTCGACCCCGGCTCGCTGTTCGTCGCTCTAGGAAAGGAGCGACTCACAACGCTCCGCCTTTCTCGTCCTTTGTCAGATTGGGCGAGCAAAAGAAAAACACCCTCAAGGGTGCTTTTCTTTTGCTCGCTGGCTGTATGGAATGAAGTTAGAACTTTTTTAAATGAAAAAGCCGCCGTTCCCTTTCGGTACTAGGCGGCTACTGAGACACTAAAGGGCGTTGATCATTTGGGTGCCTTCTCACCCATGAAGCGACGGCCGACCAGTTGACTATGCAGATTTTCCAGAATCTCCACACCTACTGATGATACGCCCTTGAGCGAAAGGTGCGGATTGTCCTTATCTCGTTGCACAGGGCTCGTCTCGAGAAATTTTCGCAGAGCATTGTATGCTTCTGTTTCGAGAAAACCCTGCTGGTCTGCCCCGTTTTCTTGAAGAGCAAAGTAGGGTCGGATTTCACCGAGAAGTTCCTTGAAGTCAGAATAGCCCTCCAACGCCCGAAACGGGTCTTCGATGTCGACCTCATCCATCAAGGATTTTTCAAGAACCGCAATTCCGGTAAGCAGTGATGCGAGACTCGAGAAGTCAATATAGACCTTTCTAGGTGCAAACACGCAGATTAAGTCTGAAACTCGTCCGAGGGCGATCGCGGCCTGGCCTGCTTCGATAAGACGATAGTAGGTCGGCGAAACTCCTAGCGATTGAGCCATATACTCAGTTGAGAGTTTTACCGAATTTCTTCTTAGGCGCAGATAAGCACCGAGGAACTTCTGGAGCGGGTTTAGGGCTCCGTTCGGAGCATGTACTCTATTTCTTCCCATTGTTTTTCCCCTTCAGGAATAATCTTCTATAAGGAGAATAGAATGAAAATAGGGTATTGTCAAATATACTGCCCGACAGGGACTCGGTCACGAATCACTAAGTATATTTGTTCACTACGTTCCAAATCTACTAAGTGTTCTCGACCCAGACTCGCCGACAAGCCCTCGCTACGCTCGTCTTGTATACCGGCTCCGTCTTTCGAGTCCCTGTCCGGCTAGCAACAGCAAAGGCCGCAGATGTATACACATCTGCGGCCTGCTGATTGCTGCCCGACAAGGACTCGAACCTCGATAGACGGTACCAGAAACCGTAGTCCTACCATTAGACGATCGGGCAATATTTGATTGTGCATTTACCCGAATCGGATAATGGGAGGACGGGAGTCCTCCTGCCAAGCGAGCGAGGGTCGCGGAAATGTTTACATTTCCATGACCGAGCGAGTGCAGGCAGAAAGATTTGGACCTGTTCCAAATCTTGGCATTAGACGATCGGGCAATATGTTGGGGCGACATTGCGAAGCTTTGTCGCCCAGTGGCAGTATAGTGCCAGAAACTAGAAAACTTTCAAGTACTCCTCTCCCCTCCTTATTTCTCTACATGCCAGCCACAGCGGTGTGACGGCTTATCAAAGTCATAGACAAACTTTGTCACACTACCATTCTTGATAGTGAGAATGTAGTAGAAACACTGAAGCGCTCGGAGCGGACCGATTGGTCTGTCGTTGCACAAGTGCATGATGAAGAAGTTAATGAAAACTGAATGTGAGACCACCACCACTCGTGCATGAGGCGGGTATGAGAGGAGGTGAAGTCGCGCTTTATTGATACGTTCGCGGAACATCTTGTATGTCTCCCCTCCTTCGTTTTTGCTGGTAAAACCAAAGTACCACCTTGCATAAAACCAGATGGATTTGAGACTCTTGAGAAGGTGCCCATCGAGCCGTGGTGGTTTTTCAACTTCCGCGAACAAGGCCGTTGTCTCAGGGATGATGTCACACTCACGACCAATGATTCTTGCCGTCTCAAGAGCTCGCACCATAGAGCTTGAGAGAAGATGAGTTGGATTGAGCGACGCCACATATGTCGCTGCCTCTGTGGCCTGCTTGATACCGAGTTCAGTAATGTCTGTTCTGTCTGATTGGTGACGTCCAGCAATGTTGCCATTGGTTTGCCCATGGCGTACAAGATACACTTCCATACTATCCTTCGAGACTATCTATAATTGCCATCTCAAGCGGAAGCACCGGAATCGGTGAACGACTGATGAGGTCGGATGCCGAAAGAAGCTTCAGAAGTAAATGCGAGTTGAGTGGAGATGGGCCGCTGGCGTAGGTGAGGAGTTTTTCTTGTGACTCTGGACCAAAGGAAGCAAGAATTGACTTACTCTGTGACGGAAGATTACGCAAGAGCATAACAGCACGGATATGCTCAAGCAGCAGGCGCACAAAGAGCTTGATATTCACCGGACCTTGGGTGATGGTGTGTACGACTTCAAGAGCACATTCTTTGTCTTTCATATGAAGCGCGTGGAGAAGCTCAAGAATACTTGAAGTCTTCGGCGCACCGATGATAGCTGCAACTTCGTCCGCACTGCCGATAGTGTCGCCTGAAGCGAGGATGACCTTTTGGACGATACCGAGCGCATCACGGAAGGAACCGTCGGCTGCGAGCGCGATGAGGTCGCCCGCTTCAGGCGACATCGTAAATCCTTCTTCCTTCGCAACATCAATCGCGAGTTTCGTAAGTACCGCACGCGACGGAGAATTGAAGCGAAACACCTGACAACGAGAGAGAATGGTATCAAGAAGTTTTTCTTCTTCGGTCGTCGCAAGAATGAAGATGACGTGCGCTGGTGGCTCTTCGAGGGTCTTTAGGAGCGCATTGAATGCTTCTTTGGTGAGCATGTGCACCTCGTCGATAATGTATACCTTGTACGGCGATTCATACGGCAATGTATGTACTGCTTCTTTGAGTTCACGCACATCATCAATACCACGATTGGAGGCAGCGTCGATTTCGTAGATATCGAGATCGCGCGCGCCAACGGCGCGCGCGAAAATACGCGCCAGCGTCGTCTTCCCAGTCCCACGAGTCCCAGAGAAAAGTAATGCGTGCGGAATAGTGCCTTTTTTAATCGCACCTTCAAGGACGGTGACAATATGGTCTTGGTCACGGACTTCGTTAAATTCTTGTGGTCGATACTTGCGATAGAGCGCTGTTGCTTCTGACATGGTGAGTAGTATACCAGATAAAAAGAGCGGCGCCGTAGGCGCCGCTCTTTTTCTTTACTTCACTGCCTTCTTGGCTGTTTTAGCCACTTTCTTCGCTGTGGTCTTCACATCCTTAACTGCTGCCTTTGCCTCCTTCTTTACCACTTTAGCGGTTGCTGTTGTGGTCTTCTTGAGCGGTGCAGCTGCTTTTTCAATCTGCTTCCAGTGATCTTTCATTTCTTTTGAGAACTCAACGAGGTCTTTTTTACTTGCATTCTTAGCACCAGCATATGCTCCTGATACAGACTTGATAAGGTCTTCGTATTCCTTCTGTGTCATCTCACTTGCGTCTTCGAGTTTCTCAAGCACTTCAGCCTTCGCTTTAAGCGCCCAACTTTTCACCTGCTTACGATTCTTTGCAGCATTCTTGCTTCCGTAGAGGAAGAACGCTCCCGCTGCTGCTACTGCAGCCGCTCCAAGTCCTACACCAACTGCTGCTGCACTTCCCTTCTTTTCGGCTGGTGATGCGGCCGACTTACTCACTTCTTTCTTTTGCGCCATGATTTTATTATTTAAAAAATACTAATTGTCAGCTTCTGTTTTGGCACGCTTCTTTTTCTTTGTACCAAACACAAATCCAACAATGGTAGACACCAGTCCACCAGTTGCAACGAGCTTACGTACATGAGCCACATCTTCTGCCATCACTTCGCTTGCGCTATCAATACGCTCCAAAATAGAACGAACCGTCTTCATGATTTTGTAAATTTGGAACAAAATCATTGTCACAACAATGCAAAAAACGACCGTCGCTAGGCTGGCAATGTAAAAGAAAATGTTTGCTTGAAGTACTTCACTCATCACTTACTAGTGTACCAATGAAATGCCTTAAATTAAGGTATCTGTGCACAGGATAAGGAAAGCCCCGCAGCATATAGGTGCGGGGCTTTGACGTATGTCACCGAAACGAAAAATCGGTCTCTCTGTCGGTAAGTTCGTATGAACGAGTGAGATGTCTTCCTTCGGATTCATATTTCACACTCTTCCTACCTTCACAATCGTGACTGACAGAAAGAATTGTTGCCTTTTCTATTCCACCAGACTGTGTACGGACCAAAACTTCACAATTTTTCAGAGCTTCAGTTACCTCTTGTCTCGGAAGCCAGCGAACACTTTGACGTACTTCTGACATACTGTCTCCTCTTTAAAGAACAGAAAAGCCCTCCACGATGGAGGGCTTTTGTATACCGAGATAAATTTATCCAAACACACAGAAGTCCTCCATCGTTGATGGAAGGAGCAGGAGACCAAGTAGGTTCTGTGCGTGCGAATGAATCATAAATATGAGAGTAATCTACGACTGAAGGTCTATCAATTTGTGACCTTGGAGAAACTTCTCTACGACTTGTTCTACCTCAGAAGCAGAGTTTTGTTGCATCAACTCATGGCGAAAATCAGCTGCGCCATGGAAGCCATTTACATAGGCTTTGTAGTGCTTTTTCATTACAGCAAAGTTCTTGTGCGGCAAAAGCTCCTCAAAAAGTTTGGTGTGCTCGACCATTACTGCGAGGCGTTCTTCAAGCGAGACATACTCGACCCCTTCCTCACTAACATCATGTGAAATTAGCTTTTCCCTATCGACACCACTCGTCGGGAGCGCATTGAGTCTGTGTGGTAGTCGTTTGGTCGGATGGAAGAACCACGGATTACCAAAGAGCGCCCGACCAATCATGGCACCATCTGCACCTGTTTCGACGACTTTCTGGCGCGCGTCGCCCTGTGAGAGTACGTCTCCGTTACCTATGATGCGAGTATTTGGTGCGAGCTTATCGCGCAGTGCGACGACGCGCGCAACGCGCTCCCACTGTGCCGGTGCTTTACTCATCTCTTTACGAGTACGAGCGTGAATAGTGAGTGCAGCAGGTTGCTCCGCGAGCAGTGTCGGAATCCAGGTATCAATTTCGTCTTTGTTGTATCCGATGCGGGTCTTCACCGAAACCGGCAAATCTCCCGCACCTCGCTTGGCAGCTCGAATGATTTCTCGCGCAACATCAGGAGTTTTAATCATTGCTGATCCACAACCTTGCTTTTCAATCGAACGATCTGGGCACCCCATGTTGATGTCGATACCATCAAAGCCAAGCTCACGGCAGAGATTAGCAGCATATTCCATATGCTCAGGATTACTCGTAAAAAGCTGAGCTACAATCGGTCGCTCTTCTTCATGATAGATAAGGTCAGCCATGAGTTTCACCTTCCCTTCTGGTGTGGCGCGCACGAGCCCGTCTGCGGCGACGAACTCTGTCCACATCACGTCAGGTCCGCCCACAGTAGCGTCAGACCGCTCGTGCGCGCCATACTTCGCCAACATACGACGAAAGGCCGCGTCAGTGACATCGGCCATCGGTGCTACAACAAAATATGGTGTTGGAAGTTTCTCCCAGAAATTCATAAATGAAATAATGAACGTAGTGACTATATTGAATTTACGTCCCAATTCGTCCTACCTAAGGCGGATCGCTGAACGTCACGTCAGTACTCTACCGTTCAAATAATAAAAAGCAATAACCATTACCTTAAAGTGAATTAAAAAGAGATAGTTACACCATCTTCGGCTTCTGGAGCTGGAGACTCATCTTCCACCACCGACTCACTTATTGGTGTTGAAGCAAGCGCAGGAACTGGTTCTGGCGGTACGGTCTCTGACGACGGGGTACTCGATGAAGTACTTGCCGGTGTACTTGAAGCTGTTGTTTCTAGAGTCACTTCATTTACAAACACCTTTTCGCCGAAGCGTAAGTCAACGTACTCGAAGTTACCGGGTTTGATGTGCGCAAACTTCTCAGAATGAAGCACGGTGAGCATGTTATCAAGCGTTGCTTTTGAATCTTGCTTTAGAGACACCTTAAACTCTCCGCCATTAACAACACCAAAGAACACATCACCAGCAGCATCTACCTCGGCTCTCTCAATATACCAGCCAGCTTCACCAAAAAGACGGACGAGCTCTTGAACCTTTTTGTAATCTTCAGCGGGAAATGCTTGTGTATGTTCGCTTGGACCACGACCAATCGCCACAAATCGCAAAAACGCTCCCCCACTAAGCGCGGGAGCTGATGAGAAAGAGTATCCATTTTCGTCCAAGAAAAAGCACCCCTCGGTGTCACTGCCACCGCACCACAGCGCATGCGGAGTATACTCATCAAACTCAACTACGAGCTCCGTCCCTCCTGAGCGGACCACTGAAAGATTTTTGATTCGTTTTATTTCTTTCACGCTATTCTCGATATCATCGTGAGGAAAGGTAAAAGCAAAAGTGCGAGGTACGAGCTTAAGGTATGAACCTTCGAGCTTACCACGAACAATCTTCTCGACCTCCTCGTGTGGGATTGTTTCTCCACCCTTTACTGTAACAGTAGAAATAGTGAGAGCGTGCACTCGTGTCCCGTACCAGATACTAATGATGAGCATACCAAAAAACGCAATAATCATTAGGCCAATGATTATTTGTCGCATGAGGAGCATAGTGCTCGGACTGACCGTTTTGTATGGTCGGGGCTTCATGGTGAAAATAGTACCACGAAAAAAGCCGAGAAAATGCACTCCCGTGCATTTTCTCGGCTTTTCACAAAACTTAACCTATCACTTCCTTTCCGAAGTATGGTCGAAGCACTTCTGGAATCTTAATGCTTCCGTCTGCCTGTTGAAAATTCTCAACGAGTGACACGAGAATGCGTGGTGTTGGGATAGCCGTACAGTTGAGCGAGTGCGCATAGCGTACCTTCCCAGCCTCATCACGATACCGGATATTGAAACGGCGAGTCTGGAAATCATGAAAGTATGACGCAGAACTAATTTCACGGTACGTTTTCTCGCCCGGAACCCAGAGCTCAACGTCGTACTTCTTCACCTGACCCTGCCCAAGATCACCGCCACAGTTCACAACAGTATGATACGGGATATTGAGCGACTCGATAAACTCCTCAGTGTTGCGATTAAGCTCTTCGTGAAGTCGTACACTTTCTGCATGTGACGCTTCACAGAGTATGACCTGTTCGAGCTTGTAAAACTCATGCACACGAATGAGTCCACGTGTATCCTTCCCATGACTACCCGCTTCACGGCGATAACAGGGAGAGAAGCCGAGGTACTTAATCGGAAACTGCTCCTTATCAAGAATCTCATCTGAGTGGTACCCCATCACTGACACTTCAGCTGTACCGATGAGATAATCTTCGTCTTGCGTACGGTAAACATCGTCAGCGTCGTTTGGAAGATGCCCGGTACCGTAGAGGTTGGCCTTGCGAACCACTGTCGGCGGGAGCACTGGCACAAACCCTTTTGCTTGGAAGAAGTCATTGGCGTAATTCCAAATCGCCCAAGAGAGGCGAGCACCATCTCCAAGCAGGTAATAGCCACGGAAGCCGTGTACCTTACTTCCACGTTCGAAGTCGACCATGTTGTGCTTGAGCATTAATTCCACGTGATCTTTCGCCTCAAAATCAAAGTGTGACTGCTCGCCCCACACCTTTACTTCCTCATTGTCAGCATCGCTGTTTCCATCAGGTACTGTCATATCTGGAATGTTCGGCACCTGGAGCATGAGCGCTTGCCATTCCTCCATGATTGGCTTAATAGCTTCTTCATCCTTCTGCATATCAGCCTTCAGGACTTGCATGTCATTGATAAGCTGCTGGCGAGCTACTGGGTCAGCTGTTGTTGGGATAGCATCAGAGGCTTTCTTTTGTTCGGCACGCTTCGTTTCAAGTCGAGACATAATCTCACGACGAGAATCATCCACCGAAACAAGACGGTCGATGTCGATAGTAATTTTCTTTTTGGTCGCCGCCATCTTTACGATATCGACGTTTTCTCGGATGAATTTAATGTCCAACATTAAGTGAAAATAATGAGCGGTAGCGAATATATTTTACTTACATCGCAGAAGGCGCCATTCCTAGCGCCTGTCGCCGATGCAGTACCACCAACCGTTGCTTCTAATAGTCACATTATACACGAAAGTCCTAGTGTTAGAATGGTGCCATGTCCTTTCCAATTTGTGAGGTGTCGGCGGCGGAATTTCCTTCGCTTTTGCGGGAAATTCCGCAGCCACCGAAGTCGCTCAATTACCGTGGCTCACTGCCACCCACTGATATCACACTCCTCTCAGTTGTCGGTTCTCGTAAATACACGTCGTATGGAAAGCAGGTGGCAGATGAACTCATTGGTGGACTCCGAAATTACCCCGTTGGGATTGTTTCTGGGCTTGCACTTGGCATCGACTCGCTCGCGCACGAAGCAGCACTCAAAAATAATTTGTATACCCTCGCCATCCCGGGTGGAGGACTGAGTGATGATGTCATTTATCCCGCCAGTCACAAGCCACTTGCTCATCGTATTCTTGAAGCTGGTGGTGGACTTCTCTCAGAGTATGCACCGGACTTTCGAGCGGCTGATTGGTCATTCCCACAGCGCAACCGAATTGTTGCTGGTATTAGCAGGGCAACACTTCTCATAGAAGCCGCTGAAAAATCCGGGACCCTTATCACTGCTCGTATGGCGACAGATTACAATCGTGAACTCCTTGTGGTCCCGGGAAGTATTTTTTCGAAGACATCCGAAGGCGTGCACCAGTTCTTAAAACTCGGTGCAACACCAGTGACTTCTGCGAAGGATATTTTGGATGTGCTCGGGATTATTGAGACAAGAGCGGCAGAGGCGAAGCCTCTGCCGCTCCTCTCTCCCGAAGAATCAACTGTCATCTCTCACCTTTCCGAACCCCGCCACCGAGACGAGCTCATTCGATTACTTTCAATGGACATTTCCAAGGCTTCCCAGCTTCTTATGATGATGGAATTATCTGGACATATCACCTCTCACGATAATGTTTATCGCTCGTGCTACTAGAGTTATTGTTTGACAGAATCGCACATTACTAGTATTTGTTACTGCTAACTGCATCCAGGAATTTGCCCAAGGAGAGGACAAATTCGGATGTAAATTCAGAATAGTCGATTCTCTCCTTTCTTCATTTAATATATGAGTAAAAAGACACTTGTCATCGTGGAGTCGCCTGCCAAGGCGAAAACTATCGAAAAATACCTAGGCGAAGGCTACACTGTGCTTTCGTCTATTGGGCATGTTCGCGATCTCCCAAAAAGCAATAACGACGCCGTCGACATCGAAGGCGGCTTTATTCCGAAGTACATCATCTCTCCTGACAAGACCAAAGTCATCGCTGGACTCAAATCTGCTGCCAAGAAAGTAGACGAAGTACTCCTCGCATCCGACCCCGACCGCGAGGGAGAAGCTATCGCGTGGCACGTTGCCGAACTCCTCAAGGACTCAAACAAAAATCTCAAGCGTGTTGCGTTCAATGAAATCACCAAAGATGCTGTCCTCGAAGCCATCGCCAAACCGCGTGAGATTGATATCAATTTGAAGGAAGCGCAAGAAGCGCGTCGTGTACTCGACCGTTTGGTGGGCTACGATCTTTCTGGACTTATTTGGAAGAAGGTTCGCTACGGACTTTCGGCTGGTCGTGTACAGTCCCCCGCCCTTCGTATCGTCATGGAACGCGAACGTGAGATTCGTGCCTTTATTCCTGAAGATTACTTCGTACTCACTGCCAACTTGAAGAAAGACAAGATGGCAATTCCTTTTGCGTGTACTATCGAACCAAAAGAAGAAGTGGAAGCAAAGCGCATCAAGAAAGTTGGAGAAGCTCACTCGTGGGAAGTTATTGATGTGAAAGAGACGGAAGCGAGTCGTGCGCCGCGCCCGCCGTTTACCACCTCGACACTCCAGCAAGTCGCTTCGACCCGCTTAGGCTTCTCACCATCACACACCATGGGCGCGGCGCAAAAACTCTACGAAGCGGGACACATCACCTACATGCGTACTGACAGCACGAACATGAGCGCGCAGGCACAAAAGCAAATCATCGCGATGCTTCATGCTGACTTCGGCAAAGACTACGTCCAGCCACGCACCTACAAGACCAAGAGTAAGTCTGCTCAAGAAGCCCACGAAGCTGTTCGCCCTACCAATTTTGGCAAGCATTCAGCCGGAAGTACTGAAGACCAGAAAGCTCTCTACGAACTTATCTGGCAGCGCGCTGTATCATCACAAATGGCTGACGCAAAAATTAAGCGCACCAAAATTCTCACCAACGTCACAGGGAGCAAAGAAACCATTCCCGACTTTGCTGTAAATGGTTCTCGAGTTATCTTCGACGGTTGGCTAGCGGCTGACCCACGTTCACGTGGTGATGATGTCGAAGTACCAAAAATCGCCAAAGGTGATTCCCTTTCATGCGCCTCAGTTGATATCGAAGCCAAGCAAACCCAACCGCCAAGCCGCTACTCAGAAGCAGGTCTCATTAAGGAACTCGAGAAGCGTGGTATCGGCCGCCCATCTACGTACGCAAGCATCATGAACACCATCACCCAGCGTGGCTACGTAGCAAAAGAAGGTCGCACACTCATCCCAACCGATACTGGTGACGTAGTTTCAACTTTTCTTGAGACGCACTTTGCTGAATATATTGGTGATGATTTCACAAGTGACATGGAAGACCAACTCGATGAAATCGCCACCGGTGATCGTACTTACAAAAAGACGCTCGGTGATTTCTATAAGCCTTTCCACAAAGCTGTCGAAGGAAAAGAAAATATTGAGAAACTCACGACGCTCGGAAAAGCTCCAAAAGAATTCCCTTGTCCGGAGTGTGGCGCAGACATGGTGAAGAAGCTTGGTAAGAACGGTACGTTCCTTTCATGTGAGCGCTTCCCTGACTGTAATGGCGCACGTCTCGCTGACGGATCAATGCTCAAAGCTGATGCACCTATCGGGACCCACCCTGAAAGTGGTGAAGAGATTTACGTGCTCAACGGCCGGTTCGGCCCGTACGTTCAACTCGGAGCCACACCTGAAAAAGTAAAAGGTAAGAAAGCGCCGACTCCACGCCGAACCGGCCTACCGGAAGGAACGAAACCGGAAGATGTCACCCTTGAGCTCGCAGTCCGTCTCCTCGCCCTTCCCCGCGAACTCGGTGCACACCCAACTACCAGCGAGCCAATTATTGCCAATACCGGAAAGTTTGGTCCGTACATCGGACATGCTGGGGACTTCCGTTCACTCAAGGGCAATGACAACCCATACGACGTCACCTACGAACGAGCCCTTGAGATTCTCGCCATGCCCAAAGGTACACGTAAAGGAGAAAAGCTTCTCAAAGAACTCGGCGTTAATCCAAAGACAAAAAAGCTCGTAAATGTCTTTGAATCAAAATCAGGTCGCTACTTGAAGAAAGGATTCAAACGCATCGGCATTCCTGACAATATTAAAACTGAAGATATCACTCTCGAGCTCGCGGTAGAGCTGCTGGGAGGTAAATAAACGAAGGCCCGGCGCTGCAATTGCATGCGCCGGGTCTTTTCTTGAGGCCGCTCCTAGCGACCTCTTGTACTCATGAGTGCAATCTGCTCACGAACAGTATCATCATTACCCTCGGGCCAAGAGGAGACTTCCTCCACCCGAGGCGGAGAAATCCGCCTCCGCATTTTCAGATCTCCGATTTCTGAATTTGAACCTGCAACCGGAACGTACCGCGGTCCGTCGTAGTCGATGCAAACAAATTTTTCTGTCAGATCGATGTGCGAGAATCCCGAAAGGTCCATTCCAGGAAACTGATCTGCGACGACGGTGTTACGTTCACTGAAATCTTCAAGCATGGTAGTACCCTCCAAATGTACAGTCTCTTCCCTGCCATCCAAGCAAGGAAGCATGTTATATCTCGAGTATCGAAAAAAGACAACTCCAAGTAAAAACTTGTCACATTCTACTTTAGTGCCTACAATGAAAAAATGGTTATTGGAGTAGATAAAATCATTGGGCAAATCCGCCACCTTACCCCTGCCGACAAGGCGCTTATTGAACGTGCTTACGAATTTGCGGAAAAGGCACACGCGAACCACAAGCGGTACTCAGGCGATCCGTACATGATACACGTCGCTGATGTCGGCTTTAAGCTCGCCGCTATGGGCATGCAACCTTCTACCATTGCAGCCGGCCTCCTCCATGACACAGTCGAAGACACTGAAGTAACCACCACAGATATTAAAGAGCAGTTTGGTGAAGAAATCCTCTTTCTCGTAGATGGTGTTACCAAACTATCTTCTGTTCGCTACCACGGTACTGACCGACACAACGAGAGCCTTCGTAAACTCTTCGTGGCAACTAGTCAGGATATCCGCGTCCTCATCATCAAGCTCGTCGACAGACTCCACAATCTCGAGACCCTTCACCACATTCCTGCCGAAAAACAGCTTCGTATCGCCCGCGAGACGCTTGAAATCCATGTTCCTGTCGCTCACCGCCTTGGTATGGGTAAGCTCCGCAAGGAACTTGAAGACTTGGCGTTTCCCTACGTATATCCCGAAGAAGCAAAACGTGTCGAAGCACTTCTCAAGCAACGTGCCGGCAAAAGTCAGGAGCTCCTAGAACGTGAACGAAAAATTCTTCAAAAACGCCTTGTCGATTCTGGACTCAAGGGATTCAACACCTTCTATCGAGTGAAGGGGCTTTACAGTCTCTATCATAAGCTCAAAAGAAAAGAATGGGACATCAATGCTGTTTATGATCTTCTTGCCATGCGAGTCGTCGTGGAAAATATGGAAGATTGCTACCGTGTCCTTGGTATCGTACACGAGCTTTGGCGTCCACTTCCTAAGCGTGTAAAAGACTACATCGCCTTCCCTAAACCAAACGGGTACCAATCAATCCACACCACCGTCACCACCCAAAACGGTGTCATCATGGAGATCCAAATCCGCACGAAGCGTATGCATCAAGAATCTGAATTCGGTGTGGCTTCTCACATCCTCTACAAGCAACCTGAAGTCACTGACAAAGTTGAGAAACCTTCAGTGTTTGCTTCTCTCATTCCTTCACTCTTCCGACCATTTCGTGCTCGTGCACTAGCCAGTGAACAGATTGATACTGCAAAAGCTGAGCCTCATCACCACAAAATCCCTCGCTGGATTTCACAAATTGGTCAAGTATATAACGAAACAAAACACTCTACCCAAAATTTCGTCGAGGACATGCAATCGGACTTCTTCTCAAACCGAATCTTTGTCTTCACCCCGATTGGCGACGTTGTCGACCTACCCGTCGGTGCTACGCCGATTGACTTTGCGTACGCGATTCACTCCGAAGTCGGAGATCATACAGCATCTGCAAAAATTAATAAAAAAATGGTCCAGCTTGATACTGAGCTTAAAAATGGTGACATTGTAGAAATTGAGACACGAAAATCTGCCCGCCCATCACCAAAATGGCTCGACTTTGCAAAAACTTCGCTGGCCAGACGACGTATCAGAAGCGCTCTTGAAGAAGGGGCTACACAGTAAAGTTGTGCATTGAGTAGAGGTCGCTGTCGTCCTCTTCAGCCTCAAGAGGAATCTCCTCAGCAATTTCGTCTGGAATTTCTGGCACAACGACAGCTTCACTAATCGCAGCTAGCGACTCAACGGACAAGGATGTGTTCTCATGCTGCGTCGGTACCGTATGAAACACCGGTGTAGTCACTTCTGTCACAAAATTTGGAATTGTATCTGACACTTCTACCATCTCAGATCTCGGTGCAACATCAAGAAATTCGGCAGGCAGAACAGGTGATATTTCAAGGGGTGTCGCTTCAGAGAGAGCTTCACTAGCCACCACTGCACGAGGAGCAAATGATACTCCCTGCTGTTCAGCTTTCATGCGATTCAAGATAACCTCAAGATCATCAGTTGAGAAATAGTCGATAGTAAGCTTCCCACCGAAGTCGGTCTTTTGAATCTGTACACGAGTACCGAGGGTCTCAGTAAAACGCTTCTCAATTTCAATAAGCTGAACGTCAAAGTCATCGGGGTTTCGCTTACGGATTTTGTCTGTCGCAATCTTTCTCGCAATGCGCTCCACTTCTCGAACTGAGAGTTTTTTGAGGAGAATTTCTTGAAATACGACTTCTTGCTCTTCTTTTCTATCATTGAGCATGAGAAGCGTTCGCGCATGCCCTTCAGAAAGTTTTCCAAGACGAAGCGCATCGAGCATGTGCGACGGCAACCCAAGGAGACGGATTGAGTTCGACACATACTCTCGACTTCGTCCCATCTTCTGAGCTACCTGAGCGTGTGAGAGCCCGAACATATTAGCAAGTTGTTCAAAAGCGAGTGCACGGTCGACAGCATTGAGGTCCTCACGCTGAAGGTTTTCGATAATCGCAAGCTCGAGCTTTTCTTGTTCACTTTGCTCACCATCGCGAATAATCACCGGCACGAGCGAAACACCAGCAAGCTTACTGGCACGAAGACGTCGCTCACCAGCGATAAGTTCGTACTCAGTGAAGAATGTTCCATCTTCACGTTGGATTTCTTTACGGGTTACGGTAAGAGGCTGAAGTACGCCATACATGCGAATAGAATCAGCCAACTCTTGTAGCTTGTGCTGGTCAAATTCGCGTCGTGGTTGAAACGGATTGGGAACAATCTTCTCAACCTCTACCCAGTAAATTGAATCTCCTTGAAATGCCATATATAGAAAAATACCCAAGCGGTCCACCTCCAAAATTGGTAGCAAAATGCTCTTGCCGTCATTCTACCACAGACCGTATTCTCGCCCTGTTTATAACTTTGCTTACGATGGGAAATTATGGGACTTGGTCACAAGTCACTCCTTTCAGTCGTGCTCGCGACCCCACCTCGCCGACAAGCCCTCGCTTCGTTCGTCTTGTGTACCGGCTCCGGCTTTGACCTAATTTTCAAGGAGTGAAACGACTATGAAAATGGAAATGCTCTTGTAGTGCAAGTCCCATCTCCAACTACAAAATACAACGACCGCAAACTTGGCAGTTTGCGGTCGGTATTTTGTGCTGGAGATGGGACTTGAACCCATAAGCCTTGCGGCATTCGATTTTGAGTCGAACGTGTATACCATTCCACCACTCCAGCGAATGCACATGAGTGTAGCAAATAATATCACTTACATCTAGTTTTGCGCCCGCAGTGCAAAGCACTGCGGGCGCATCAGTTCTATATGCTACACTTTTGGCATGTCAAAACCTAAAGTCATCGCCATTGTAGGACCAACTGCCTCAGGCAAGACTGCTCTTTCAATTGCAATTGCAAAAAAGTTCGGCGGTGAAGTTGTCTCTGCCGACTCAAGGCAGGTCTACGTTGGCATGGATATCGGCACAGGAAAAATCACTCACGACGAAATGCAAGGGGTTCCTCATCACCTTATCGACATTGCTGATCCTGTGACTGTTTACACCGGTGCAGACTTTGCTCGAGATGCACACAAAGCTGTCACTGCCATTCACAATCGAGGACACCTTCCCATCGTTGCTGGTGGTACGTTTTTCTACATCGACCTTCTCCGTGGCAAGATGCAACCAGCACCTGTGGAACCAAACGAAGACTTCCGTAATTCACTCGCCCACTTCAAAGATGATGAGCTCTTTGCTCAACTACAAGACAAGGACCCGAAGCGAGCAGAAAACATCGACCCGTTCAATCGTCGTCGCCTCGTACGTGCACTGGAAGTTATTGAAGCTCTCGGTAGCGTACCTGAACACAAACCAGCTGAATCACCGTACGATTGGCTCATCATCGGTGTTGAAGTACCGAATTCACCGCTCCATGACAAAATCCGCGAACGTCTTTTGGTGCGACTCGAAGCCGGCATGATAAAAGAGGTTGAAAATCTCGTTGCACAAGGAGTTTCCTATGAGCGTCTTGATGACCTTGGTCTTGAGTATCGTTACATTGGTCAATACCTCCAAAAACAACTCACCTACGATGAAATGGTAAACCAACTTGAAACGAAAATTCGTCAGTACGCCAAGCGTCAACTCACTTGGCTTAAGCGCGACGCAGAAATTGAATGGTATTCCGCGAGCAATCATCCTGCGATTTTCTCCCGTCTTGAGGATTTTCTAAAAGAATAACCGTAGTTGATTTTATTGTTCCTTTCGCCTACTATACAGCGACGTTTGGGAAACCAAACTTACATAAGAGGGCCTATAGTTCAGTGGTAGAATGCCGGTCTCCAAAACCGTTGACCGAGGTTCGAATCCTCGTGGGCCCGCGAGTATCAAAAACAACCCATGTAGGGTTGTTTTTGTTTGTGGGAGCAAGGGCTTGTCGGCGAGCTGAGGTCGAGGGTACTTAGAAAAATATGAGCGAAACGAAATATTTTACCTAGTAGCTCGTGACTGAATCCTCGTGGGCCAGCAAAAATAAAACTCCTTTCGTTCCGAGAGGAGTTTATTTTGCTTAATTTGCAAACTTTGCCACACACGCTCTTTGCTTTGGGTGTGGTTCGCTGTCAGTCCCCAACCAAGCACGATAGCCATTTTCTGTTTCATAAATACACAGTGCAGCAGCAACATTACACTGCTGGTTTGATGCCGCCGTTCTACACAAAGCAGCCTGAGCTTCCATTCCAGCTTTTGGCTTTCCTCCTGAATAGGCTTTTGAGCAGTTAAGATCTGTACTTGAATTTACAGCAGCCTTACACTGAGGAAGATTGAGGTTGTGACAACTGTTATTGTAGCCAAATACGACCTGGAACATACCACTTGCAGAAGAGTTTGGATTAGGAGCAGGATTATTGTTACAGGTACTCTCCGCTTCAGCAATGCAAGAAAATACATTTGCTTGTGTAGCATTCATACCCATCGACTGAAGCTTTGCTGGACTACAATCAGCCTTTGTTGAAACACCAGCCGCACCAACCAGAGCTGGATCCACTGGACCTAGGGATTCAAGCATTTGTGCCGCAGTAAATACAGGGTCTGCATCAAAAAAGTTTGGCTCAATCTTTGAGCTCGCCTGTTCAGTACACCTCACCTTCGTCCACGGACCCCAGCCATCAATCTCTCCACTTCCACCCTTCAATAACGTATGGAGCAATGTATCAATTAAGAGCCACGCACAAAGGAAGATAATGAGTCCAATGAATGCATTAGTGAAACTCTGTTTGGCTGCCTGGAGAGCACCAGGATTGCCTTCTGTGACAAGCTTGAAGCCAGCTCGGACCGCCAAGATCGCGAAGAAGAGGAAAGCCATGCCAAAAAGCCACTTGATGATGGTGTTGGCCATCACCATGAAGTCACAGAGGTCGCAGGTGATACCGGAGCATGGGACGAAGCCTTTCCCTTGAATAACCCCTTCTCCGCTGATAGTAGGGTCTTTGAAAGAGTCGGCGATTTGGGATTGAGCAAAACTCGCCGAAACAGAATAAAAGAAGAAAAAAACGAAAGTAAAGATTAATGCTGCAGCTGTCTTTTTAAACATAATATCTCTATCTTGCACCACCCATATCACAGTGAATGTGATTTGCCCCTCGCTCATCATTAATAAAAGTAAACCCTGCCGACCGACACAATTGAATGATTTGATCGTAGTTAGCACCGCCCGAAACCGGCTGCAAGTCAACCGCCGTTCCTACATAATGCTGACTATTCGCACTATGCCCAACACCTTCTGTGT
>JBDLTL010000002.1:0-57114 GCA_039799085.1 Candidatus Parcubacteria bacterium
CGTGGTGAACTTGATACGAGCGTGGCACAGATTGCAGCTGGTGCAGCTGCACAGGGAATGGATACAACTGATCCAGAACTCTCAGCGCAGATTCGTTCTCAGGCTGTCGATATGCTTGTAAACACCGAGCTTCTCATGCAAGAAGCTGATAGTCGTGGTATCGTCGTAAGCGACGAGGATGTCGATGCGCGTATCAATACACTTCGTGATGATATCGGTGGAGAAGAAATACTGGCTGAACGTATGAAGGAGTTTGGTATTGACGAGAAAACGCTTCGCCGTGACGTGAAGAATGAACTTACCATCAAGGCACTTCTCGACGCTGTGTTTGCTGAAAAGGGAATCGAGATTACTGATGAAGAGGTGAAGGAATTCTACGCACAGGCGGGTGGGGCTGAGGCTGGACTTCCGGCGCTTGAAGAAGTGGCTGAGCAAATCAAGGCCCAGATTCAATCTACAAAAGAACAAGAACAGGTTACAACACTCATTGAGGAGCTTCGCGGAAAAGCGACAATTGAAATGCGATAGAGATATGCACAAAAGCCGCCCCGTCTTGCACAGCAAGACGGGGCGGCTTTCTGTTTTGTCTTGCTATACTTTAGAGACATGCAGCACACAATGAGTACAACTGCTCGTTCCTTGACCTATCGTCCTGAAGAGAGAATGATGCTTTTTCGTGCACTTGGCAGCACTGAGCGGAGTGACGCGTTCCTTGAATTATCGCCCCACCTTCAACAGTCCATACTTCGTCAGATGACGATTACTGAGATTGTTAACATGCTCGACAACATGGACATGCTTCAGGTTGAGCATGTGCTCTCGCGAGTTCCTAATGTGAGATATAGGCAGCGGATTGTTGAAAAGTTGAAAGCCGAAATCAGAGAAAAAGTCGATCACTTCCTCCGTTTCCACCCTCAAGCCACACTCTCACTCATCAACTTTAATTACCTCTACCTTCCAAGTTCACTTACGATTGGGGAAGCTGCCAATATCATTGATGAACACTATGAAGAGACTGGTAAGTACCCAGAAATCCTCATTCAAGAGAAAGGGCAGCTTCTTGGTGAGGTGCCGTTTGCGGCACTCGTGCGTGAGCGGAATTCCGCTCAACTCAAGAAGTTTGTGCAGCCAATTGCAATGATTTCGTATCAAGCTGAAGTCACTGAGATTATCGACATTCTTACGTCGACCAAGCGTAAGAAAATAGTAATGCTTGATCATGACACAAGTGTACTTGGTGTCATCTATGGCGATGCTGTCCGTTCTTTGTTTGACAAACTTCCGGCCGAATCACTCTACGATTTTGCCGGCGTTATGGAGAGTGAGGGAGTTAAGGATGGTGTGTGGAGTAAGGTTCGTCACCGGTATAAGTGGCTCATCATCAACTTAGGAACCGCTTTTCTTGCTGCGGCTGTCGTGAGTCTCTTTGAAGACACGCTCGATAAGTTGGTACTTTTGGCTATTTACATGCCAATCATCGCAGGGATGGGAGGTAATACCGCAACCCAGACACTCGCTGTCATGGTGCGAGGTATTGCTGTGGGGGATGTAAAGTTGGCGAATAGTCTGAAACCGATTATGAATGAAGTGGGAGCCGGGCTTGTGAACGGACTTATAAATGGAGTCCTTGTTGCAATCATTGCTACCTTCTGGAATCAGAGTCCTATGCTCGGATTGGTTTTGGGTATAGCAATGGTTTTCAATCTTATCATCGCCGGATTCTTCGGCGCCCTTGTCCCGCTTGTTATGAAAGAATTAGGTAAGGATCCTGCCACTTCGGCCACTATATTTATCACCACGGCCACTGACGTCTTTGGCTTCTTCATCTTTTTAGGACTCGCGACACTTATCTTGCTCTAAGTGATATACTGAGCCTGTATGAAAATTGCTGAACGAATAGTAATGGTGTGCATCGTGCTTGCGCTTGTTGGTGGGGGAGTGTGGCTGTACTTTTCAGTGCAGTATAAGCGACAGGCGGTTCGTGATGCTGTCGCGCGAGGGGAATATGAAATCCGGCCAGATGAAAATAAAAAGGAAGAGGATGTTTTTGCACTTCATTACCCTGAGCTCATACCTATTGCCTTAGGATCAACGACAGTAAGTGCCTCAGTCGCTGACTCAATGCCAGAGAGAATTAAAGGTCTCTCCGGTACCCCCTACTTACCTGAGGGTGTCGTTAAGCTTTTTGCGTTTGGCACGGAAGGAGAGCACTCAATTTGGATGAAAGATATGAACTATCCGATTGATATTATTTGGGTTGCAAAAGAGGGAGAGATTGTACATATTGAAGAGCGTATTTCTCCAGAAACGTATCCAAATTCGTTTGCCTCACCGACTCCTGCCTGGTACGTCATAGAGGCGAATGCTGGATTTGTCGCGAGCTCGTCGATTAAGAAGGGCGATGAGGTAGTTGTTTCAGGTCGCTGAGTGTACTTGTTTTAAATAAAATACTGTTGCATAATGCTTTTGCACGATGGTCGCCCTGCGCAAGTTAGCAAGGGGAGGAAAGTCCGAACACGCCCACCTAGTTCGGTGGAGGATGGTAGCGGGTAATGCCCGTCGGCTAGAAATAGCCAGAGGTGCGAGCAGAGACGTCGGCGCTGAAAAGCAATGAATTCCCTCGTTGGAATAGTCTATATAGCAATATATGGGGTGAAACGGCTAAATCCTTATCTGCGTGCAAGGCCGTGCTTCTGCCGGATTTTTGCTGAAAGATTTCAGCAAAAATCCGGCAGAAGAGAGCCGCAAGAGGTGGTTGGTAACAACCATCCTAGGTATATGATCATCCGGGCTTGCCCCGACAGAATTCGGCTTATGTGTACAAGAAAACCCCGCAAGGGGTCTTTTTGTTTTATGATACAATGAACCAATATTTATAGGGAATAGCATTGTATATGTCTGGAAGTTTATTTACGCCGAGGGTTTATCAGCCGGAACCGCAGCCACAGCAGCCGCACTACGAGCCACCACGAAAAAATAGCTTTGATAGAATCGGTTCCATGATTCTGAAAGTGGAACAATCTCTGATTGTCGGTCTCATTTTTCTGATTCCAACATTCTTCGTTCCTGGTTTGCCAGCATCACTTGGGTTCGATAAGGCAATTTTGGCCGCAACCATTGGCCTTGCTGTGGTCGTTTTAGCCGGACTCTCGTCACTTCGGTACAGTCAGGTTTCAACCGTCATGCCACGTCCACTTATCGCGTTTTGGATTTTTGTGGTTGTCGCGTTTTTGAGTGGGATGCTTTCGGGAGATATTCAAGATTCACTCCGGGGAAGTGTTCTTGAAGCGCAGACAGCTGCTTTCTTTGCCATCATGGCACTAGTCATGACTACACCGCTTATTTTGCAGCGTTCAAAGATCATGAGTCTCAAGACGCTTATTGCACTTGGCGCAGCCTCTGGAGTTACTATACTCTACACGCTCATTCGGTTGGTGGTCGATGCAAAGGTGCTTGCGCTTGGAAGTTTTGGGTCGCTCACGGTCTCACCTGTGGGAAGTTTTAACGATCTTGCTATTTTAGCTGCACTCAGTGTCATCATTAGTTTGGTTACACTCTTACAGCTTCCGCTTAAGCAGTCATACCAGGCCGGTCTCTCAGTGTTGATACTCTTGTCACTTGTTATCATGGCGGTGGTTAATTTCTTCAATCTTTGGATTGTGGTCGGATTCTTTGGATTACTGCTTCTTGTGTACATCTTTGCTCGAGACACGCTCTTTGGTCGAGTGGGAGAGCAGGACAGAAATCAAGTTTCAGCAATTGTAATCGCGACAACCATGATTGTCTGTGTTGTGAGTATTCTCTTTGTGGTTGCTGGGGACTACCTTGGTGCTCGCATCAGTAATGTCACTCAAGTTAACTACATTGAAGTTCGTCCTTCTGTAACGGCTACGATTGATGTTGCTCGCGGTGTATATAGCGATGATATTCTCCTTGGAACAGGACCAAATCGGTTTGCCGATGCGTGGCGTCTCCATAAGGATAGAAGTATTAATGAGACTATTTTCTGGAACACCGACTTCAATGCTGGTTTTGGATTTATTCCAACCCTGTTCATCACTATCGGAATCCTTGGCGGTATTGCTATTTTGGCATTCCAGGGACTCTACCTCTACCTCGGGTATCGTATGCTCTTGCGAGGAGATTCGGCTGATCCGTTCTGGTACTACTTTGGCGTCGTCACGTTCCTCGGAGCATTATTTCTTTGGGGTATTTCATACGTTTATGTTTCAGGGCCTGTTATTCTCCTTCTCGCGTCACTTCTCACAGGACTTTCATTCGTAGCCTACCAAGCTCTTGTTCCAACAGCTTCTATCACCGTTCCGCTTGTCAGTAGTCGTCGTCGTGGATTCTTTCTCATGACGATTGTCATCGTCGCAATCACTGCATCTGTGAGCGCACTCTTTACTGTAGGTAAGCAGTATGTGGCTCAAGCAGAATTCACAAAGGCTCGTACCACCGCAACCTCAGTTGAAGAATTCCAGCAGATGACTTCATCTGCATTTGGTCAGTACAAGGATGATGTCTTTGCAGGTTCAATGGCTCAAGCAAAACTCACAATGCTTCAGTCTATGCTTGGTATCAAGGAGCCTACTAAGGAAGATCAGGATAAATTTATCGGTCTCGCAGCTCAGGCACGTCAGGACGCTCTGGTTGCAATTGAGCTTGATCCATCAAGCCCCGAAGCTCATGCGACGCTTGCAAATATTTACATCCTTCTCTCGGGGGTAGGTTTTGAAGACGCCGAAAATCTTGCCAACGGAAAGCTTGAAGATGCTAAGTGGCGTGATCCACTCAATCCAAGCTACCCGATGCTCGCTGCGTACCTATCTAATCAGCTCGACGATAATGCTCGTGCGAGAGAGAACATTCAAAAGGCGCTTGAACTTAAGAGTAACTTATCTGAGGCACTCTTCCTTCTTGCACAGATTGATGTAAAAGAAGGTAATATCCAATCTGCTGTCGATACGACTCGTAAGATTATTACTCTTGAACCAAACAATCCAACTCGTTATTACCAGCTGGGAGTACTCCTTGCTGCCAACAAGGATCTTGATGGCGCTGCCGTAGCATACGAATCTGCAATCAAAATTGATACAAACTATGCTAATGCTCGCTACATGCTCGCACTCACATACCTTGATCAAAAACGTCTTGAAGACGCGCTTACACAGCTTCGTATCGTCCGTGAGGCTAATAGGGAAAATGAGCAGCTGAACAATCTCATTACCCAGCTTGAGACAAATGGCCTCCCACTTGTTCCAGCTCAAGGTCTTGAAGGTTCTGTGAACGAACAGCAACCAACTCAGCAAAATGGTGAAAACGTAACCACTCAAACTGATCCAAACACTAATCTCGTGAGTCCAGTAAACACTGCTCCAGCAGAGTCGCAAGAACAGCCTGCTCAGTAGAGAGTAACCATATGGTACGAAGAGTCTTCAACTTTATGTATCGAGAAGTACGCGGCCTTCATCAGGCCGCGTATATTCTTGCACTGTTTGCGGTAGGCTCCCAGATACTTGCTGTTGTCCGTGACCGACTTCTGGCACACCTTTTTGGAGCGGGGAGTGAGCTCGATCTCTACTATGCAGCGTTTCGAATCCCTGACCTCATGTATGTGCTGTTTGCATCAGTGCTTTCGGTGTACGTGTTACTTCCGTTTGTCAGTCGATATACAGAAGAGGGAGGTACCAAGGCTGGAGCCGCTGTAATATCACAAGTGTTCACTATTTTCTTAGTGTTTTACAGTGTTGTGGCCCTGGTGTTGGCACTTACGGCACACTCCTATGTCCCTTGGTTGTTTCCGGGTTTTACAGAGCAGGCAGGACTTCTTAGTACGCTGACACAAATACTGATGTTCCAAGCCTTCCTGCTTGGTGTTTCAAGTTTGTGTGGCGTCGTGACACAGATTAGTCATCGATTTGTCCTCTATGCAATCTCTCCACTGCTCTACAACCTCGGTATCATTTTTGGTGTAGCGGTCCTTTATCCGTACTTCGGACTCGCTGGTCTTGTGGTAGGGGTTGTTATCGGAGCACTGGGGCATCTTGTCATTCAGCTTCCATTTGTTATCCGAAGTGAGTATCGCTTTGGGGTGACCAAGATCTTCGACAAGACACTACTTCGTGACGTACTCTTTGTTTCGGTTCCTCGAGCACTCACCCTTTCAGTAAATCAAATTGTTCTCCTTGTTCTCACCGGTATGGCTACCACGATGGCAGTTGGTTCGGTGTCAGTGTTTCAGTTCGCATTCAATCTCCAATCGGTGCCACTGGCTGTTATCGGGATGAGTTACTCTGTCGCGGCCTTCCCGACGCTCTCAACCCTTCTTGCCAAGAACATGGTGAAAGAATTTAATCACCAACTCCTCACGGCGCTCAGGCACATTATCTTCTGGTCAATTCCAATCACTGCACTTGTGATTGTACTTCGTGCTCAGATTGTTCGCGTACTGCTTGGTACCGGTGCTTTTGACTGGGGTGACACGAGGCTTACAGCCGCCGCTTTGGCGCTCTTTGTGATTTCGCTTATTGCACAGGCAGTATTGCTACTTATTATTCGGGCCTTTTACGCCGGTGGCCGTACAGTGTTGCCACTTATTGTCTCGGTTACATCCTCAGTGCTTTCAGTTGGACTCGCTCTTTATTTGCAGGCCGCCTACCAGGCAAGTGAGTCATTCAGATACTTTATTGAGCAGTCGTTTCGTCTTGAAGGTGTGGTAGGTACTGAGATTCTCATGCTGATTTTAGCGTTCACTATTGGACAGTTTGTACAACTTTTCATTATGATGGGGCTCTCAATCAAAGAGTTCTCAATCAGTTTCAGACCACTGGTCCGACTTTTGGCGGAAGCATTTGGGGCTGCTTTAGCTGGAGGGTTCTCTGCGTACGCTGCGCTAGTGTTTGTTGTGGATGGCGTTAACCAGGACACCTTCATCGGTATCACGCTCCAAGGTCTCGTGGCTGGTGTGATGGGAATGACAGCTATCATTTTGGTTTATCGTCTCGTGAAGGCACCTGAACTCTTTGAAATCTACCGATCATTCCACTCCAGAATCTTTAAAACGGACATCATTGCACCACAGCCAGATACTATGTAACCTACTAGTTTTTTCCTAAAACTCAGGTACAGTAGGGCAACTATTCATGAAGCAGATTCGAAATTTTAGTATCATCGCGCACATCGACCACGGGAAGTCGACCTTGGCTGACCGTATGCTCGAAGCGACCAAGACAGTTGAGCAGCGCAAAATGAAAGAACAGGTACTCGACTCAATGGAACTCGAGCGAGAACGAGGCATCACTATTAAGATGCAGCCAGTTCGTATGCACTACCAGCATGGTGGCGAAACGTACGAACTCAACCTCATCGATACCCCTGGGCACATCGACTTTTCGTACGAAGTATCGCGAGCTCTCAAAGCAGTTGAAGGAGTCCTTCTTCTTGTCGACAGTACTCAGGGTGTGCAGGCGCAGACACTCACAACACTTCAGATGGCGAAAGACCAAAACCTTACTATCATTCCAGTCCTCACGAAGACAGATGTTCCCCATGCGCGAATTGAGGAGGTGGGAGATGAGGTGATTAATCTTTTGGGGTGTCAGCGAGAAGATATCATGCTCGTCTCTGGTAAGACTGGTGCCGGTGTCTCGGATTTACTCGAAGCTATCTGTGTGCGCGTACCACAGCCAAAGGAAAGCAAGGGAGACGTCTATCGTGGACTTATCTTCGACTTCCAGTATTCCAATCACCGAGGGATTATTGTCTTTATGCGTGTAATTGATGGTGCGGTAAAGAAGGGCGACACACTGAAGTTCGCAGCTAGCAAAAAGTCGTTTACCGCACTTGAGGTAGGAGTAGTAACACCGCAAGAGACGCCACAGGATGCGCTTGGAGCGGGGCAAATTGGCTATATCGTGACTGGCATCAAAGAGCCTGGTGTGGCGTACGTGGGCGATACTCTCATTCCCGACAAGTCTGTTGCAGAAGCTCTACCAGACTTCCAGCATGCCAGACCGGTCGTGTGGTCGTCTATTTTTCCAGAGAATCAGGATGAGTTTACACAGCTTCGCCAAGCACTTGATAGACTTCGACTTTCAGATTCATCACTTTCATTTGAAGAAGAATCTTCTGGTGTGCTTGGGCGCGGATTTCGTTGCGGCTTCCTTGGGATGCTTCACATGGAAATTATCACCGAGCGCCTCAGGCGGGAGTTTGATATTGAAATTATTATCACGGCGCCGTCAATTTCATATGAGGTAACCTGGTCAGATGGCAAGATGGAAAACATCTACGCCGCCAATCGTTTCCCAGAACATGGTGAAAAGGTGACGGTACGCGAACCGTGGGTATTGGGCCAAGTCATTCTTCCGGGAGAGTATATGGGAGATGTTCTTACGCTCCTGTATGAGCACGAAGCAAGTGTTATAGATACCGAGCTCTTCGGAGACGGGCGCACACTTCTCGCTGTTGAGATGCCACTTCGTGAACTCATGCGAGGTTTCTTCGATAAGCTCAAGAGTGCCTCAAGTGGCTACGCGTCACTTTCGTATGAGATTGCAGAGATGCGTCCTGCTTCTGTGACGAAACTTGATATTTTGGTCGCGGAAGAGTTGGTGCCAGCCTTTTCTCGCGTTGTTGGTATGGCTAGGGCAGAGACTGAAGCTAAGATGATTGTCGAGAAGCTGTACCAATCTCTTCCGCGACAACAGTTCGTGGTGAAGATTCAGGCAAAAGTCATGGGACACCTCACGGCTACAAAGAAACTCTCATCAGTAGGGAAGGATGTAACGGCGCACCTCTATGGTGGAGACATTACTCGCAAGATGAAGCTTCGTGAGAAGCAGAAGAAGGGTAAGGCGAAAGCACTTGAGCGTGGCAAGGTCCACATTCCTCAGGATGTCTTTATGAAGATGATGAGGAATGAATAAATGTCCGAAGGACATATTATGAATTTCGTTCCGAATTTGCCTAAACCCTAGGGCAAATTCCTGGAACTAGTCGAACGCTTACAAAGTATTGTGAACAAAAAGAGCGGCGCTGTAGGCGCCGCTCTTTTCTTACCTTCTACGCGAACAATCTCGCGATAACGGTTGGTCCACCAGAGTAAGCAAACACCATGCTGATTATGATAAGGATGGCCACAGTGCCCCAAATCCACTTGATTGCTTTCTTGGTTCGTTCATCAAATAAAAAGCTCATGGGGGCTATTTTAGCACATCTAATGATATACTAGCCACGAGTGACCAGTCGACTGAATGGGCAGCTCGCTACAGCCTATTTCTCCCTTGGGGGTCCAAATATGCTAAGCGCCTGCTGTCACGTTGCGTACGGAAAATATATTCGCTGTCGCTTATTATTTTCCAGCAATTTTCGCAATAGTCGCGCTACGCGCTCGTTTGCTCAAACATGTTCGATTTCTATCAACGCCGCAAATTAAAGACATTCTTCACTTCTCCGTTGACCCGGGGTATTTTAGCCTTGCTCGTTATTCTTATGGGCTGGAGCGCCTTTACACGCTTTCAAATTGCAGAAGATATGGCAGGTAGAAGGGGCGAGGCAGTGCGCGAGGTGGAGAAGTTAAAAGAGCAAAAATCAGCTCTTGAGAAACAGGTGCAGTACCTCAGTGACGATAGAGGAATTGAGGCGGAAATGCGCCGACAGTTTGATGTGGCGCTGACCAACGAGCAGGTGGTGGTAATTGTGGAGCCAGAGAAGGGGTCTGAAACAAACGTCGCGACCTCAACGTATCAAGAGGAGTCAGAGCCAGCTTGGTATGAGTTTTGGCGCTAAATTTGTTATACTATAAGAACGTTAATGTAATTAAAAATAAACATGAATACCGTTATCATTTACAGTACCCCCGTATGTCACTTCTGCCATGCTGCTAAGGATTTCTTTAAGGAGAATAATGTTGCTTATACCGAGCATGATGTCGCCTCAGATCTCGAAAAGCGTTCTGAAATGATCGATATGACCGGTCAGATGGGAGTGCCTGTGATTCGTATTGGGGATGACGTCATCATTGGTTTTGATGAGCCAAAGCTTAAAGAGCTTTTGTCACTTTAGGTTGGGTCATTTTGACGCAAAACCACCGCTCGTTGTGAGCGGTGGTTTTATAATAGTTTCTCTTACGGGAGTTTCGTTTGCGGGTTGTCTTGGTCGATTCTCATCACGAGAGCATCAAGACGTTTGTCGAGCTCTCCCATAATTGTGTCCAAGTTTCCTGTGATAACATCCGTCACTCTCGCAAGGTCAAAAAATTCTGCCTCAAAGCGATCGAGTCTTTCTCCCATCTCATCACCACCTAAGGTCTGAGGCTCATACTCCATAGATAAAATTCATTACAATGCGTTTGTCTTAAAGATTAAATTCGTTGCTCTACGTTTTTTGAGACAGCGAAGCTTTAAATCCTATCATGAGGGTTGTGCCAACTTGACTCTCGCTGGGGATAGGGTACTTGGGCACTGGCAATTAAGCGTTGTACGAACACTTCATGTATTGTGAGCATTAAGTAGCAGTTTTTCTAGCGAAGGAAAGAAAAACATGTCTCCGCTTCGCGAATCTAAAACTATGCTTAGGCATAGTTTTCTTAACGCTTGTGCCTCCACCAGGAATCGAACCCAGATTTTTTCCTTAGGACGGAATCGTTCTATCCATTGAACTATGAAGGCGGTTGTCGATAGGGTAGCAGAAAAAGAGAGCGGTGGGTAGGGTATAATTACGTGATGGAACCAAATAGCGGACATTCAGAACTTAAGGCACTTATCCTCGAAAATCAGCGCCTTTTGGCTGAAAATAATGAATTGTTAAAGAAGATGCAGCGAAGTGCGAGGAGGCACTTTTGGCTTAATATGGTATACATCTTCGTCTTTCTCGGTCTGCCCGTGGTTGTATATTACTATTTTCTTGCGCCGTACCTTGAGACGTTTGAGTCAATCGTGCCCCAAATGGACGCAGTGCCAGAGCTTAAGGCACTACTTGAGCTTCAGGGCGCAGCGTGGCGGGGTGTAGAATAGGCGTTGATATTATTATAAAAATAGGTACAATATCGCCACCAATCACGAAAGTGAATGATCGCTTGGATAGCTCAGTTGGTAGAGCACTCCCCTGAAGAGGGAGGGGTCAGCAGTTCGAGCCTGCTTCCAAGCACAAAAGAAAAGACCGGTCGCATAGCGACCGGTCTTTTCTTGTTCCTACTTATGAATGATATTTGATTTAACTCGGAGCTGCGTAGAACGGTGCTTGTCTAGCTTAGGAAGACGGATTTCAAGAAGTCCATGCTTCTCTTGCGCCTCTGCTTCGTCAATCGCTACTTCTTCAGGAAGGACGAGAGTACGAGAGAAGCTGCCCCAGAATAGTTCACGGTGGTAGTAGCCGTCATCGTGGGTTTCTTGAAATTCTTCACGTACACCTCGGATGGTCACCATGTCACGTGTAATGGAGATTTCTAGGTCAGTTGGACTGACACCAGCAACAAGTGCGCGAATAACGATAGCATCGTCAGTCTGGAACATGTCGACAGGGAGTTCACCATCTTGTGATGAGCCTGACTGTTGTCCTTGGTCCCATTCATCTTCCTCTTCTTCTTGGTAGGTATCTTCTTGTACTGCCAAGTCATCATCTTCGCCGAAGTGACGCTTATCGTCGAGAATACGGTCGTATTCATCGCCCTGGCCACCGCCGGTGAGTCGATCTAGAAATGAAGGTTTTTTCATAGTATTGGACAAGATTTAGGATTATGGGCGCATTCAAGTTGCTTTATCTTCTCAAACAGAAGAAAGAGTACGATTACTCCCATCCAGACAAAGAGGAATACTCCGAGAATGGTTTCTCCGCTTGCATCCATTATAAAAAAGTTAAATAGGGCATGCAATACAATCGCAATGAATAACCCGACGGTTCCGTAGGTGAGTTGTGCGAGTTTTGGCTTGTAGTAACTGAGTGCGAGCATGACACCAACAGTGCCTGAGGCAAGAATGTGGAGAAGGGTGGCACCAAGGAAGCGGAAACTTCCGGTGAGCGCTGAGTTCACGAAATCTCCAGAGACAAGTGGATTGAAGATGAAGAGAGCATTTTCAAGGGCTGCAAAACCTAGTGCAATGGTAATCATGTAGATGACCATGTCGATAGGTTCATCAACTTCACGGTTCCAGAAGATCAGAATAAGAGCCGCGGCATATTTGAGGAGCTCCTCAATAATGACCCAAACGAGAATAACATTGGAGCCAGTATAGATTTCGATGGCTGCCTTCTGGAGAGGAAGAGTGAGTGGTACCACAGCCATGCCAGCTATGAAGCTTATGGCGATAAGGAGGTAGGGTTCTGGATGCGAATTGTCTTCACGAAGCCAAAACCATAGCCAAAAGAGCGCGGGTGTGAGACCGGCAAGAAACGCAATGGCAAAGTACGTCGATAACATTTAACTCTATTGTAGCAAAAGACGGCCAGAGCTTTGCTCTGGCCGTCTTTTAAAAGGGGATTATTCTGCTTATTTATCTTGCGGCCATTTTGCCACCATCAGAAGCTCACTATCTTTCATTGTTTCTGGGAGCTCTTGCCAGATTGTCTCGGTGACAAATGGCATGAATGGATGGAGGAGCTTGAGAGAGGTGGTTAGACATTCGATTAGTAATTTCTGTCTAGCTTGGCGAGCGTTTCCTCCACCATCACTTTTTATGTAGATTTTTGAGTCCTCAATTATATCGGAAGCGAATTTATCCCATACAAAGTGATAGATTTTCTCAGCAGCCAGGTCAAAACGGTCTTTATCCATTAATGCATCAATCTCTTGAGTAGTCACCTCGAGTTCATTTCTTAATATAGTGTCAACTGCCCCCGGCTCAGGATTATTTAGATAGTCGTGGTCAGTTGTCGAATCAAGCACAAACCTAGTGATATTCCAAAGTTTATTTGCGAATTTCTTGTACGCGTTTACTTTATCAGGATCAAGGTTCATGTCAGTTCCTGGTACGTTGTTTACCATAAGTGCCATACGGAGAGCATCGGTTCCGTACTTTTCTTGAATTTCGCTTGGGGCAATCACATTTCCTTTACTCTTACTCATCTTTTTACCATGCTTATCTCGTACCATTCCGTGTAGGTAGATTTTCTTAAACGGCACTTTTTGGGTGCGGTAAAGTCCAAGCATAATCATGCGCGCCACCCAGAAAAAGATGATATCTTTTCCTGTTTCCATCACAGAAGTAGGGTAGTAGTTTTTGAAGTCATCGCTTTCACCACCAAAGTCAGTAACACAAAGCGGCCATTGCCCAGAAGAAAACCAAGTGTCAAACGTATCAGGATCTTGGTGGACATTGCCACCACACTTCGCGCAAGAAGAAACATTATTTTCGATATCTACCATCCCGTGACCACAGTCATCACATACTTTGGCAGGGATCGAGATACCCCACGCAATTTGTCGCGCGATTGGCCAGTCGTCGATGTTGGTAAGCCAGTGCCGGAAGACACGTTCGTCTCGTTCAGTTACAAATTCAAACTTCTTAGCGTCGAGTGCACTCAGTGCTTTTTCAGCCAGCGGCTTCATGTTTACAAACCACTGCTCTTTAATTTGTGGTTCGATTTCACGGCCACACTTATAACAACAGGGAACAGAGTGATTATATTTTTCATCAATATGGTCCAGCAATCCTTTAGCTTCAAGTTTTTCAACTATCTTCTTACGAGCATCGCGAATATCCATGCCAGCAAATTCTTCCGCAATCGGGAGCAGCTTTCCGCGCCAGTCGATAATTTGCTCATAGTCTAGATTGTGGCGCTTGGCGATTTCGAAGTCGATACCAGAGTGCCACGGAGTGATAGTCATCACACCAGTACCCATTTCAGGGTCACCAGCTTCATCTTTAATCACGGTTGCTGTAATCGGTCCGTTAATCCATTCAAGTTCAATTTTTTGTCCGTGTTCGTATTCGGCGTAACGGGCGTCATCGGGGTGCATCACCACGTACTTGTCACCGAATTTTGTCTCCGGACGTGCGGTACCAATTACAAACGGTCCGTACTTGAAGTAGTAGAACGGCTCGGTTCGTTCCTCGTGTTCTACCTCAAGATTTGAAAAAGAAGTCTGATGTTTCGGACACCAGTTGCTTGAACGAGCGCCGCGATAGAGCAGTCCATCAGTTTCGAGCTGCTTAAAAGTGTCATAGACAATCTTGACCACCTTGTCATCAAGGGTGAAGAGTTCGCGCGACCAATCGCAGGATGCTCCAAGGGAACGAATCTGGCCTTCCATGAAAGACTTGTTGGCAAGGGTGAAGTCGAGAATTTCTTTATATAGTTCCTCGCGACTCATTTGGAAGCGAGAACGACCTTCTTTTTCAAGTTTCTTCTCATACACTACCTGTGTCTCAAAGCCAGCGTGATCAGCTCCAGGGAACCAAACAGCTTTCTTCCCGCGCATACGCTCAAAACGCATCATGATGTCTTGGACGGTCACAAAAAGCGCGTGGCCAGCATGGAGTGAACCATTAGCATTAGGCGGAGGCATCACAATAGAGAATTGCTCAGTCCGCTCACCAGGTAGATTGTCAGGGTTAAAATACCCCGATTTTTCCCAAAGCTCATAGATGCGATTCTCATGATCTTCGGGGCTGTAGGGGCTTAAAAAAAGCTTAGGAATATTGGTTTTTTCGTCACTCATGTAGCGTCGATAATAACATATTTCTATATTAAATTAAAACCGTGTTATATAATTTTAGAAATCTCACTTTAAGATAAAAAAGTAATTAAATTCTTGTAGCAATGAATGTAAAAAATGAAATTATAACAATCAGAGCCTGTGGGTACCCCTATCTAGTTGAAAGGTTGGTCATTTCTATTTTATCGAATATTAAAAGTTACGGAATGCAGCGTGACTGTGTAATTATAAATATAATAAATGACACAAAAACAAAGGATTCAGTAAAAGTTTTTGAAACTTTAGTTTCTCGACTTAATTCTGTAACATTGAGTAATGTTGTAATAGATTTGTATCACATACATGACAAAAACAGACTCTTAAAAAAACTTGATGATTACAGAGGTAACACGATCCCAAAAGAAGAGTTAAGGATGATAATTTCTCAAGAGTTTCAAAATCTCGGAGGTACAGTAGGGGCTTATAACTATGCATTACTTGTAAGTCAGTACACAATCGGAAAGTATAATTTAAATGAGATAGAAACAATTGCAACTTTCCACGATGACGATGTTCATTATAGTGTATTAGAAAAAAGTAAAGATGGATACAAAGTAAGTAATTTTGATTTTTTTAGAGAGAGACAGACATTATTTCTTGATTCAAGATGTAAGGCCATCTCAGGCAGGTATACTCATCATACAGGATCTCCTTATAAAATGCTCCTAAATTTTTTTTCTGTTCTAGAAATAATGGTCAAGTTATCTGTTAATAAAAAAAATGACAGGACAGTCCTTCACACTTTTGAGAATGAAGAAAATCAAATTATTACGAGTGGTAATATCAAAAATAATGTAACAAAAGTACTCAATAGTTTCATACAGAGAACACCAGTAGCGGGACTCTATACTGTAGAGGGGAACGCCAGAGAAGCAGATCAAGAAAATTTTACAATCAATGGCGGCATTTTAAGTATTAGAGCAACCGAACTTGAAAATCTGTTGATAATTCCGTTTTCCCTTCAAGATTTAGTGTTAACTGCACAAATAAGGAACGAACTTGGTCAGGGTAGTCTTTTTGTTTGTACAGGATTAAGGCATATACGAAACCCTAAAGAGACAGGTCTTGCCGCAAGTCCTCATCTTTTGATAGATGCTGTCTTGCGTGAAGATGATGCAAAATTATACATGTGTCTAAAGAAGCTTTTGGTTGATAAAAAAGAGATTTTAGGTAAAAAAATGAAGGACATATCAGTCAACAGATACAATGAACTTAGGAAAGCGTTTTCACAGTTGAAAAAAAATTCTCATAATCTAGAAAACCTAAAAGTAACGAGTCCATATTTAGCACAGACTTATAAAGAAGTCTTATCCTGCGAAAAGACTTTGTTGAATCTGGTTTCTTACTCAAATTCAGATGCTGCTCTCTATCGAAGAAGTGAATATCTTTGGAATCTTTACATTAATGTTTATCCCTACAGAAAAGAAATACATAAACTTTTTAAAGACTTGGGATCTCATGATTTAGTTTCTAAAAAATTCAAAGCGGCACATCTAGCCCTTGGGGCGGAAGTCCCCGTGCTTTTCTCGTTTGATTTGGATGGTACTCTACGATCAGGGGAGACGGGTCCATTAAGGAAAGGTTCAGATACGTTGACTTCTCTGATAAAAAAAATCAATGAGAATAATATAACTGTATTAAATACTAATAACAGTATTGAGTCGGCGCTGAGTGCTAATGAGATTTTGCGATTTGATTATGTTATCTGTGAGAACGGTTCTCTGATTTTTGATTGTAAGTCAAAAGAGTTAGTAGTTGTCGCTAAAACAAGTTATTTAACTGAACAGAGAGAGATTATTAATAAGCTAAAGAGAGCAAATATTAAGTTTTTTCATCAAAGAAAAGCAACTATTTATATACGTGATGGAGAAAAATTTTTACTTTTGTTAAACTCATTAAATATAAATCTTGAAAATTTAGGAGTACAGTGTTTTTTTTCAAGAAATGGAAACTATAAAATCCAACTCGGTCCGCCGAACGTTAATAAATTTACCAGCATAAATTACATCCTTGATTATAATCAAGCAATCGAAAACGCCTTTCATTTTGGAGACGATGTACTGGATGTACTTCCAGAGGATTGTGTGAGTAAAAAAATTAAGACAATTGGAATCAAAAACCATAGATTAGAGGAAGGGTCTAATTCTCGATTTGACCATATTTTGGCACATGAAGATATTCACGGTATAATAAATTTTCTTAAAATCTTGGATTCTAGTAGAATGTTTTTATGAGTCGAGTCCATTCTCCCAAAAGTCTAATTTTAGAAGGTGTTTCTGGCTCTGGAAAGACGACGATATATCAAAATTTAGCCAGATACGCGATTGAGCATTCTATTAAATCAGAATTTGTTTCTGAGGAAAGAACTGTTTTAAAAATGTTGGATTCCACTGTACTTTCTGACAATGTAGTGTATTTATTAAATTTGTTAGATATAACTTACTTAGATCAAAAGGATTTAACTGTTTTTGACAGGTTTCATTTTACACACACAATCAAAACGAACGCAGGTCTTGATGATTTCAAAGAGGTTGAAGATATTCTTTTAGCCAAGGAGACGATTATTTTGTTTCTGCGCGTTTCTAAGAAGGAAATGTACGATAGATTTAATAAAGCCTTAAAGTACAAATCAACAAAGTGGGTTAATTACATGAGGAAAGCTGGATTGGTTAGCACTGAAGATCTTGTGGAATATCATTTCGCACGCCAAAATTATTTCGAGAATTTATTAAACTCCACTCGATTGGAGCATTCTATTTTAGATGTCGCCGATTATAATTATATAGATTTGACTTACAAAATTATTGATATTCTCCAGATAGAACCTGGTCAACTTTTGTGAGCAGGTAGTCTCCGATTGCCAAGTATTTCAAGTCGCTGTTAATAAAAGTTTTGACTGCGTCTAAGGGACTCTCTACAATAGGTTCCCCGTGTAAGTTAAAACTTGTATTCAATATTACGCTTTCGCCAGTGATTTCTTTGAAGTATTTTATTAAATTATAGTACTTACTATTATTTTCGTAACTAACCATTTGAGGTCTGCAGGTTTTATCGCTTGGGTGAATGGCGGCCTGCATAGATGATTGTTCGCTAAGTTTTGTATGAAAACCAAGTGCCATATAAGGAGAAAAATAGCCTCTTTCATTATATAAGTATTTCACACTGTCTTCTAAAAGAATGCTGGGCGCAAAGGGCATCCAGAAATCTCTACATTTTATAGAGTCGTTAATTTTTTGCACAATTCCAAATATGGAAGGATTCGCTAATATCGACCTGTTTCCTAATCCTCGCGCACCCCACTCCATTCGGCCGTTAAATCGCGCGACAATCTCTCCGACTGATAACAATCTTGCAATTTCCTTTTCAATTTTTAAATTTTCGTCAAAAAAAGTAATCGATACTTTTTGATTTTGAATTGAACTTATACACTTAAAAATATCATTATTGTTGTATTCTGTTCCTAAGTATAAGTCATTAATCCTCCGCGGTGTAAAACCGTTTGTTGCATGAAAACCATAGTATGCTGCACCAATTGCTAGCGATTCATCCCCGCAGGATGGTGTAACCTGAAAATCTTCAAGATCTAGGGTCTCTAATAGTCTCTGGTTCATTTTAATGTTCATGAAGACGCCGCCACTTACAGATATTTTTTTACAATCGTATGTATTTATAGTTTCTGATAGTAATTCGAGAACAGTTTCTTCTGTAAAATTTTGAATAGCCAGTGCCAATTCATCAAATCTATAATTCAAAAAATTCTGCACTAGCATATCCAAGTGTGCGAATTTCATATCGAAATTACTACTCAATGAAAGGGTTTTTCTATTGACTCTAAGAATTTTACGGAAATACTCGAGAGGTTCTCTGTCAGAGCCCTGTCTGGCGTATGGAGCCATTCCCATTACCTTAAATTCATGTTCGTTTTCTCGCATGGCTAGCAATTGCGTTACCTTTGAATATAAAATTCCAAGCGATGATTTTTTGTCTGTTGTGGCCAGCCTAACTAGCTTGTTATTCTGAAATGATGATATTGATCCTGATTCACCATCGCCCTCTCCATCGAGTGTGATAATAAATCTGCCATCTCTATCATCAGTAAAAGCTAACGCCGTCCATGCATGTGAGTCGTGATGATTGAGGTTAATGATGGGTGTGCCTGGAAAAAGCTCGCCCAAAATTAGCGATATCTTTCTGTGCAAAATGAAACCTCGAAAGTATTTATAGAACCCCCTTACTTCATCGTATAATTCAGTCAGTCCGATCTTGTAAAATAGAACAGAAGCAAAATACTTTTGCTTTCTGCGTTTTCTCAGATTTATATTTTTGTCTATACTAAACAGTGCAGTTTTATACTTACCATTAGCAGATACGGTTACTACTTTATCAAAGTTACTGATTTTGTATTTTTCTTTAATATAGTTTACTGACAAGTAGGGAATGCCACGATGCCCTTTTTGTCTAGAAAACCTTTCTTCGTTTATTGCTTCTATTAATAAATCATCACATAGAAGAGCTACACCTGCATCGTGACCAACATTAACACCTAAAATATATTTCATGATATTGAAGAGAATAGACCAATATATTGTAATGTATTAAAAAGCAGAAGTTGTGTATTTGTGTAGATAATCTAAAACAAATAAGTGACGGATACTAAAATACCTCTGGAATATTGGGTGTTTGCTCGTTCATATGTAAGGGCGATGGTATCACGAAATAGGGGATTTAAAAAACGTCCGGGCCGCTCTATTTCTCTTGCGTTGTGTGAGCAAAGGAGTACAATTTTGTAAACGTTGAGCCTGCTGTGCCCCGGTAGCCACCCTTATAAAAATCGTAACAAAATGCTTATGTCAGAGATAATTCTTTATCCGACAGAGACGGTGTATGCGCTTGGGGTCAATCCCTTCGATCGCACCGCATGGCACGACCTCTGTGAACTCAAAGGTCGTCATGGTGATCAGACGGCAAGTTGGCTCCTGCCATCGATTGAAGATATTAGTTCTTATGCTGAGGTGACTCCCAAAGCAAAGGAGCTTATAGAGCGCTACATGCCGGGACCGTTTACTATTGTGCTCAAAGCCAATAGCTACATTCCGCGCTCCATGCAAGCACTTGATGGAACGGTGAGTTTTAGGGTGTCATCAGACCCCGTTGCCAAGCAACTCATTGAAGAGTACATGGCAGTTCATAATGTACCGCTCACCTGTACTAGCGCCAATCTTCACGGTCAGCCGACAATGGGCACGCCACAAGATATTGCTCGGCAATTTGGTGATAAGGTGCAAATGATTACCAAGATTATCGACGACGGTCCTAGAATGGGTCGCCCATCAACTATTGTGCGATGTGTCGACAATCAGGTGTCAGTACTTCGTCAGGGAAGTGTGAAGATTAATATAGAAGAGGCAGAATCAGTGGTTAGATCAAGCTATCTAGTCAGGGTGGAGTTGTAGCGACTTCGGTCGAGAGGGTTTGTATTTACGCGAGTGATTTATTGCCATCTGCTCTTATAACATCACTCCCTCTTGGTGCAAAAGCATTTCTAGCACGAGCATGGCCTGCAAGTGCAATCATGATGCTGTTGTCGGTTGAGAGTTTTGGTTGCGGGAAGTAGACAGTCATGTCGGGGTGTTCGGAGAGGAATTTTGCTTCGAACATTCGCTTGAGGTGTTGATTGGCGCTCACTCCACCACCGACAATGAGAGTCTTGGCGTTGTGTGCTTCGACCGCCAAAAGTGACTTCTTTAGAAGGACAGCCGTAACTGCGTCTTCAAAGTCGCGTGCAATCGCGCAGACATCTGTTTCGGTGAGTTCCTTATTTTGCACTGCATAGCGCACAGCTGTCTTCAGTCCAGAAAAAGAAAAGTCCAAGTCACCAGAATTGAGCATCGGGGTCGGGAAGTCAGCAAATTTCGGAAGTTTTTCTTTGCGTGCCTTTTCAGCTCGTTTGGCGATTTCAGGTCCACCTGGGTATTGCAGGCCAATGAGACGAGCGACTTTGTCGTACGCTTCACCAACAGCATCATCTCTCGTCTGACCAATCTTTTCGTACTGACCCCAGTCTTTCATGAGTATGAGTTCGGTGTGTCCTCCAGAAATGAGAAGCGAGATGGTCGGGAAAGAGATATCAGAGAGCATGTCATCGCGTTCGATATCAAACACGCTTGAGAGAACATGGCCTTCCATATGATTGACTGGAACAATCGGTACGTTCCAGAGAAGAGCAAGGGCGCGAGCGAAGTTCACTCCAACCCAGAGTGCTGGCTCAAGTCCAGGGCCGCTCGTAACCGCAATGAGGTCAATCGCGTACGCACCGTGTTCACGGTGAAAGGTGAGGAGTTCGTCAGCGAGTTCGCGTTCGCGTGAGAGTACGGTACGGATTTCTTCCTCCTGCTGTATCGTGAGGCCGGGAGTGTAGTCATGGGGCTCTAGGCCGGATTCTTCGACAGCTTTCTCAAGCATCGGGACGATAGTCACGACATGTTCGCGTTTCGCGAGCATGGGGAAGACGCCACCGTACTCGCGGTGAATGTCAATTTGTGACCAGAGTGCATTACCGTGAATCTCGTACGTAGCATGTGGGAATTCCCCCGTCGCTTCTACAAGACTGATAGCGGTCTCGTCGCAGGATGTTTCAATACTCAGAATAAGCATGATGGTTACTATATCCAAGATGTTGTCACTTGGCAAAAGTGTGGTATTTTCATTTTATTATGTATACGGTAGTTACACACGATGGACGTTTTCATGCAGACGATATCTTTGGAGTGGCGGTAGTGCAGCTGCGCTTTGGTGCCGAGAATATTCATCTTATTCGGACACGAGAGCAGGCTCATATTGATGAGGCTGATATTGTGCTCGATGTTGGTGGTATCTATGACTCATCTCGGATGCGTTTTGATCATCATCAAAATGGCGCACCAGTCCGCGAGAATGGTCTCCCGTACGCTGCGTTTGGTTTGCTTTGGAAGGAGTTTGGACCTGCTATTACCGGAAGTGAAGTAATCGCAGAGAAAATTGAAAAGAAACTAGCGCAGCCAATCGATGCTGGCGACAACGGCATTATTTTGTACAACACGACTGAGCACGACATTGCGCCTGCAGAAGTCTATGATTTGGTGGAATCATTTATGCCACCGCTTGGCTCGCATGGTGATGCTAACGAAGCATTTATGAAAGCGGTAGAGGTGGCGCGTGCGTATCTCGAGCGTGTCATTGAGCGAGCTAAAATAAAAGAAGCGCTCCGAGAGAAGGCTCGTGCTGGGTATGATTCAGCTGAAGATAAAACAGTCATCGTTTTTGATGTTCCGATGAAGCGAGATTTGCTCATGGAGTTTCCCGAGGTAAAAATAATCGTGACGCCAGACGAGGAGGGGAGTAAATGGTCGGCACTTGCAGTGCCGACCGAAGACGGTACCTTTGAGACGCGAGTGTTATTTCCGTCAGATTGGGCTGGACTTCGTGATGAAGAGCTTGCAGAGGTGAGTGGAGTTCCTGATGCTATCTTTTGTCACAAGAATCTTTTCTTGTTTGTAGCAAGGAGTAAGGAGGGGGCGGTGGAGGCGGCGAAGAAGGCTGTGTAATTTTGTGGTCACGAATCACTAAGTATATTTGTTTACACACAAGGGGTACTTCTTGTTTTCTAATTCGCAAGCTCATAAGAAAACAATGTCGCGTACGTTCCAAATCTACTAAGTGTTCTCGACCCCGTCTCGCAGTTCGTTGCGGCGGGCTAAAGCCGCAACTCACATTGCTCCGACTCGCACCAAGGTCCGAAAGTGGCGCAGGCCACTTTCTAAAGAAAAACTCCAGTTCTTAAGAACTGGAGTTTTTCTTTACCTTGGTGCGCGATGGAAGGATTGAACTTCCGGCCTCTTCAATGTCAATGAAGCGCTCTACCACTGAGCTAATCGCGCGTATGTATACACGCCAGCTTCGATGGATATGGTGAAGGGTGTGGGACACCGTTCACCGCTACCACTCGGCTATCCGCGCAGTTGCACCAGTATACTGAATATTGTCTCGGTTGCAATTATTCATCTCCATCATTGATTGCAAACATTCCTAGTCCCTTCACTAGGGCATCGTCTGCTCTGCGGTTTTTTGTGTATTCTGATTGCTGTAATCGAACTTCTGAATCTAGTCTCTCAACTAGGTCATGAATGAAATCGGCAGCACGTTGTATTGGTTTTGTTGCGGCAGGGTTCTTTTGTTCTGCATATCGTAAGAATACATCAAGTTGGTGTTGTATTTCGAGTAGTGTGATGTGTCGTGAAATGTGCGTATGTAATGATTGTGGATCTTTTGTTCCTGTCATGTCTTTTAGCATAGGCAAGTCAACGGCAATCACCGCCCTTACCAGGTTGTTTAATTCACCGCGCGTGCCCGTGTTTGGGGAGTCGAAGTATTTGACACGAGCTAAGCGATTTTTGTCGCCATCGTAATTGTCTATCTCATCTTTAATTCGTTTGAATTTTTTCTCCACGTTGTGTGAAAACGTTATGTCCACACCAAGACCGAGTTGTCCAAAGTTTTTACCTTCTTGAATTTCCAAAACAACATCAACGCCGTTTGCAATATCATCGAATTCAGAAGTTTTGTAGGCACCGACTCCCTCAAACCACTGGCCGACATTAATGCCGCGGATCACTTCATACTCGACTCGTTCGGAAAGTTCTTTGACATCTCTTTCTGTTAGACCTTCAATAACTTCGTGTCTTGAAGTTTGATCGAAGAGTCTGTTCATATTTTCTACATAGCGCAAATCATTCTCGACACCTGCCTCTGTGTATAGATCTTCGAATTTTTGAGGATCAAACGCAATCTCATCCAAGCGCTCACGGACCTTTTCGGCATTTTTAAGGAGTGTGGCCGCGACCTCTTTTATTTCCTCTGGTCGAGTGCGTCGATCTAAATTTCGAATGGCTTGGTTTTCTGGACTCATATTCTTAAGGATAATTACAGTTTATGCATAATACCATGATGCTCTAAGTATGGATTGGTCTCCAGGTAAGGTAATATAAGGAGATTTTCTACGTCATATTTAAAATATGCCCCAAAAACAAGATAAAATGCCACATATTCCTAATACGCCACTGAAGTATCTGTGGTTTTTAACCCGTCCGTACAGATTCAAGGTTTTCCTTACGTTTCTTGTCGTCACAGCGGCGCAGTTACTAGGAACAAGTATTCCACTTCTTTTTAAAAAGATAATTGATACGGCTGGCAAGGTTGATGCGGGAACACTGACTCAGGCTGATGTGTGGTTTTGGGTGTTGGCGTATCCGGCAGCTATTGCTGTGATGTTTGGGCTCTGGAGAACAAGTGGCTTTCTTGGTATGCGGTGGATGTCAGGAGCTGTTGCGGACTCATACCAGACACTTTTTGCCTATTTGGGAAGACATAGTCACACGTACTTTTCTGATCGCTTTGCTGGTTCGCTTTCTAGTAAGGTAACTCATGCGAGTGAAGGTGCCGAGTCTCTCTATGAAGCTTTTGTCTGGAATTGGTATCCGGGAGTTTTGGCGCTCGTGATTACGTTCGTATACATTACGCATGCAAGCCTCATCGCAGGAGGTATATTCTTCCTGCTCCTGTGTGTGCTCATTCCAGGGAATATTCTTTTGGCAAAATATCGACGGCCGCACGTGGTTGCGTTTGTTGCTCAGGCAACAAAGACTCGGGGGCGCTTGGTTGATACCATAACCAACATTGGTGCTGTGAGACAGTACGCTTTATACGATTTTGAAAATAAGGCATTTGGAGAGGAGGCAAATATACGTCGTCGTCTCGATCTCAAGCAGTGGATGATTAGTGAATGGGGTCTTCTCCTTAACAACATTTTGATTGTACTGTTTGAAGTGTTGCTCATTATTGTAATCGTCACCAAATGGACACACGGTACTCTAAGTACAGGTTCATTGGTTATGCTTATTACGCTCCTTGTCAATGTGAACGGAACGCTCGTATTTATTGGAAGTAGCATCAACGGTTTTATTCGTCGGTATGCCGATGTTGAAGAAGGCTTGTCTGATATTTTGCTTCCGTATGAAGTTTCTGATGTGGAAAATGCGACAGCGCTCGTGACAGATAGGGCTGGCATTGAATGGAAAAATGTTGGGTTTGAATTTGGGGACAATAAAGTTTTCAAGGACTTTAACCTCACCATAAAACCAGGAGAGCGAGTGGGGCTTGTCGGGCACTCTGGGGCGGGGAAGACGACATTTGTGTCGCTACTCTTGCGTCAGCATGATGTGACGAATGGCTCAATAGAAATCGACGGACAAAATATCTCACAAGTGACACAGGATTCACTCAGGCAGGCAATTGCGGTTGTGCCACAAGAGCCGCTCCTGTTCCATCGCACAATTCGAGAAAATATTGCCTACGGAAAGTCAGATGCAACCGATGAAGAGATTGTTGCGGTGGCTAAGAAGGCGCAAGCGCATGATTTTATTGTGGCACTCCCAGAAGGATATGAGACGCTTGTGGGTGAACGAGGTATTAAGCTCTCTGGTGGTCAGAAGCAACGCGTCGCAATTGCACGCGCAATGCTTAAAGATGCGCCAATTCTTGTGCTTGATGAAGCAACGTCTGCACTTGATAGTGAAAGTGAAGTGGCGATTCAGGAGGCGCTTCATAAGCTCATGGAAGGAAAGACAGTGGTCGCGATTGCGCATCGTCTCTCAACGCTTCGCGAGATGGATAGAATTATTGTGCTTGAAAACGGACAAATTATTGAGGATGGAACACACGAGAAGCTTGCGCAAGCCGGAGGCGTGTATCAACGACTCTGGGAGCATCAGGCGGGAGGTTTTTTGGTGGAGTAGTGGAGAAGAGTGCATGTGCGGCGCCGAAGGCGCCGCACGAGAAAAGGTCACGAGCTTGCTCGTGACCTTTTCTTATTTTTTCTTCTTTTCTGAGACCACCTGCGCAGACATTGCTGAAAGTGTTTCTCCGACGAACTTCGCAAATTGGTCAGTGGTTTGCGGCGGATTATCCTCGATGTATTCAACTAGCTTAGCTACCAATTCTTTGGGGGGAATCTGCACTCCCTCATCAGTTACAAATTTATTTTTGAAGAGAACCGCCAATTGGTCGTTGTCTAGCATGAGAGGGTAGTTTCTTGCTTCCTCAAGTGCTGCAACAATGAGTTCGTCCATAGAAACTTCAACTAGCTTCTTCGGCATGAATGGTAGTCGTAATTTTTTTAGTTTTTGGAACATACGAAGTAACAGCTATGGAAACATCTTGAAATCAGTTTACAATAACCAATATGGCATCAAGATAGTTATCAGTAATTGTAGCAGGTAATGTAAGTATATATGTGTGGAATCTTCGGTTATGTAGGAACAAGAACAGCAGCTCCTCTTTTGCTTGAGGGACTTCGGACGCTCGAGTATCGTGGTTACGACTCCGCTGGTATTTTTATTCCCGGACAGGAGGTGGTGAAGGCGGTGGGTCCAATCGACGAACTTGCCAAGAAAATTACCACTACTATTCCTGGTACTACCGGCATTGCGCATACTCGCTGGGCGACACATGGTGCACCGACCGAAAAAAATGCTCATCCGCACCTCGACATGAGCGGTACGCTCGCTATCGTACACAATGGCATTATCGAGAACTACCGTGAGATAAAGGAAGGTCTCACTATGCGAGGGATTACCTTTGAATCAGATACTGATACCGAAGTGCTAGCAAAGCTCATCGGCACCTTTTACACTGGCGACCTCATTACCGCTGTGCGCCAAGCGCTTCAGACAGTGCGTGGTACGTATGGTCTTGCGGTCGCTTCTCACAAAGAGCCGGGTAAGATAGTCGTTGCTCGCATGGGAAGTCCGATTGTTATTGGCTTGGCCTCCGATGGTAATTTCGTGTCTTCTGATCCTTCAGCGCTTCTCGTGCACACAAAAGACGTTATCTTTCTTGAAGACGGTGAGTGTGCGGTATTGAAAAAAGATGAGTACAAAGTCATGACTATAAAGGGAGAGTCTCGTACAAAAGAACCAGAAAGAGTCTATTGGGATGTTGAGTCAGTGCAGAAGCAGGGGTACGACCACTTCATGCTGAAGGAGATTTTTGAAGCCCCGCAAGTAATTGAAATTGCTATCCGAGGCAGATTACAGACAGACAAAGGTCGAGCCAAGCTCGGTGGGCTGGAGCCGGTCCTCGACCGATTGGCAGCGCTTAATCGACTTACTATCATTGGGTGCGGCTCAGCATACTATGCTGGCTTGGTAGGTAAGTACATGATTGAAGAATATGCCGGATTACCTGTTGATGTTGAGCTTGGGAGCGAGTATCGGTATAAGCGAAATCTGCCCGATAAAGACAGTGCGGTGTTGGCTGTCACACAATCGGGAGAAACTGCTGACACACTCGCATCAATTCGTATGGCGAAACGCGATGGACTTCTTACACTTGGGGTGGTGAATGTTGTCGGTTCTACCATCGCGCGCGAAACAGATGCGGGTATCTACAACCACGCTGGTCCAGAAGTGGCGGTAGCTTCTACCAAGGCTTTCATTTCACAACTCACTGTGTTTGTGCTCCTCACACTGCTCATTGGTCGTGAGCGCGGTATGTCGATAGAGGAGGGAGAACAGATTGCAAAGGAGCTCGAAGCACTCCCAGGTATTATTGAGCAGTACCTTAAGAAAACTGATGAAATAAAAAAGGTGGCAGAAAAGTACGCAAAGTATCGAGATGTGATGTATATTGGACGCAAATTCCATACGCCGCTTTCGTATGAAGGAGCACTGAAGCTCAAAGAAGTAACCTACATTCACGCCGAAGCATATGCTGGTGGAGAATTGAAGCATGGCTCGATTGCAATGCTTGATGAAAACTTCCCGATTGTGGCACTTGCACCACAGGATGATGTGTATGAAAAAATGGTCTCAAATATCGAAGAGGCCAGAGCACGCAAGGCGCCAATTCTTATGATTACCACTGAAGGCAACTACAAAGCCACAGACTTCGCAGACGATGTCCTCTTTATTCCAAAAGTACATCCGACTCTTCAGCCGATTGTGTCGACAATTCCACTGCAACTTCTGGCGTATCACATTGGTGTCGCCAAGGGGCTTAATGTTGATAGGCCAAGGAATCTGGCGAAGTCAGTCACGGTGGAGTAAATGAAAATGTAAGTGTAAAAAACGCGGCGACCTCCGGTCGCCGCGTTTTTTATTTTGGAAACTCTACGAGGAGTTCATCAGAGTGGTAAAACGTTGCGCCGAGGTCACCGAAGCTGTACTTCTGACCACCGATGGTAATCGGGGCGCCGGCCACTTGAGGATTTATCTTGGGTTCTGACGCATCAAACCCGAGGTTGAACAGCGTGACCAACACATCCGGCCGGCGCCCCACATCATACCCAGCTCGCTTCCACTGCGTTTCAATTTCTTTGAGATAGATTGCGGTGTAGAGGTATGAGTAGTAGTGGTCTTTTTCATTGGTGAGCCGATTAAATAATTCGTTGTCTTTGTCAGTCGTACTAGAACTGTACGCAATAAGATTTGCGAACTCTGGTCCAGGATAAAAAGATGAAGTTGTGTCAGTAATGTGTCGCTCTACTTCCTCGGCAGTTTTCTGCTTCATGCCAGAAACACCAAGTGAGAACTGTGAGAGGGAAGCGAGGATTTTGAGTGGTTCGAAGTAGCGTTTGAAGACTTCACGGTTTTCATCTTGCGCAAAGAATCGCATTTGCTCTGGCATCACTGCCGCGGCAATCATGCGTGCTGGAACACCTGTCTCACTTGCGACTCTGGCGATAACTGCTTGGTCCTTTTGGAGTCCTCCTTTCACTACTTCCCACTGTACCGTCTCGTGCCATTCGCATGGTTTTGTTTGATCAAATCCTTCCACACAGCCATTACCAACCGGTCCGCTCTCCACATCTTCGCGTGTAGAGCTGCTGGTATTGAGGTTGAAGGTCGGTACTTTTCCGAAGAATGAATTGCGCTCCTCGATACTTCCGCGCACATTGGTGAGTCCAAACTGCATACCAACAAAGACTGCCGTAAACGCCATACCGATGAGCGCGAAAATAAGAATGATGGTGATGATTATATATTTAAGAGCTTTTTTCATGGCACTAGTGTAGCAAAGAGAAAGGGGTGGCGCACTCACGTGCGCCACCCCTTCATTCCGCTAGCCTTTCTTCCACTCCTGATATCGCTTATCGAGTGTCGGTGCGTATGTGTCGTATGATTCCCAAGTATTAGGGGCATGGTAGGGAGATTGTTCGATCTCACCAAATACAGCAAGGTAGTCCGCCAAGAATCTCTCGCCACCATCTTCGCCTTCGTAGTAAGCTAAAGCAAAAGCATTTCCTTCTTCGTTTAAGTCTTGATCAGAGAGCATGCCGTCATTCTCCCTATCGAAGTATTCTGCTGGTGTGATCTCGTGAGCTTTTAGTTTTTCCAGAGACCGCGTTTGCGATAGATGTTCTTCACTTGAAAGATTATTAAAAATTGCCCACGCGAAGAACATTCCCGGCATCACAAATGCCTGAATCTCCGGAAGTCCCTGTGGAAACTGGTTTTCATAGTGCCAACTGGCGTCGTCGTATTTCATATAAGAAATTGTAGCACCCCCCTCTTCGTACTTACGGAAGTGTAAAGAGCATTACCACAAATACAATCGCTGTAAACGCTGCGAAGATACCGACAGTTTTGAGGAATAAATCGAGGGCTTTCTTCTGCTCGTTTTGGAAGAGCATGAGTGTGGGTTGATAGAAGAAGATGTAGGCCATGGTGGATGCTGATAATACGAGGAGTGAGAGCATGGCAACCGGTGCGAGGAACTCATTGTCTGGCTTGTCACTGGCAAAAATTTCCAGAAAACGAATGATGCTCACCACAAACACAACGTACATAAGCGCCGCAGCCGCGTTGTAAAAAGGGTTTTTTGTCATACTAAATATAACTACGGTGGAGTAGATAGGGTTGTGATGTAGGAAAAAGTCTCGCATAAGGAGCGAGACTTTCCCTACATTGCTTCAATAATTTCCATCACCTCAATGTAGCTGTCCTGAAACTCTAAGTGTGGTGAATTCTTGAGAAGTTCCACAGCATCATCCATTGAGTCGGCTGTTATGATCGAGTAGCCGCCGACCTCGTTTGGCACGGACATGCCACCGCCAGTTTTTATTCTCGTGTTCTTGCCGACGGGGTTACCTTCGTCTAAGAAGTTGGCACTGTGGCTATCCATCCACTTCTTCCACTTTTCCACCTCATCTCTCTGTTCGGAGAAGGGTTGCTCAGCCATCATCTTTGCCATCGCTTCACTCGGCATGTTGTACAAGATTAAAAATTTTTTCATATTGTGCATGGTGCTTGTGATTAAGGGCTAGTAATGCTGATAATACTTGTATGGTACTCCTCTGATAATGGAGGTCAAATATGTGCAAACGTTATTCGACGTGCGGGCAATGATTTCGGTAAGTTAGGTAAAAACCAGACAGAAATGCCATATCTTCCTGTCTGATTTTAATTCTCACCTACTTCGTGTAAGTCTATATTCACCCCAGACACCAAGCGCAACAATAACCACTCCCAGTCCCTGGGCCCCCGGACTATCGTCATATCCTCCATATATAAATAGGAATACACCAAAAGCGACAACGACGCTTAAGCCAAGCATTTTGATAATTTTCATACACCAAATATAACTGACATGGTCGTGTGGTAGTTGTGAAGTGGTTTCAAAAAACATTAGTAAAAAGGCAAGCATATAAAGAAAAAGTCCGGCGCACGTGTGTGCGCCGGACTTTTTCTTTATGCTGTGAGCCGAATCGTGATGGAACCAAATGATTTCATTGCCCTGTAAGGCTTTTTTGACTATTCATATCTGATTCACTTCGACCCTTCTCGAGAGGAGCATTTTTATACAAATCAGGGTTCTGTTTCTTGTCTTCCTTAAGTAGCCAAGTAAAGACATTTACCACTCGCTCTCGCTCTTCATCTGTCCAACCACTTATATTTTTAATATCCATAAAAAGTGACAAAAGTGACACATATCACAAGTTAAAAGTTACAATCGTGTGTAACTTTTTATGGCGTAGTAATTAATTGTGTCAGCACTGAAATCAATACAAGACTGGCTATGATTGCGACTACCTTGCCATAGATACTCTTAAATATATCTTGGAAGAATCTACATGTCATTTTAAAAATTAGCCTAAATAGACCAATAACTATTTGCCATAGAACAGTTACTATAATCAGCAATATCTCCAAGAGATTTTCTAAGAAATTTTTCATAAATAAAGAATTTTAATAAACAGCAAAGCACCCGAAGGTGCTTTGTGAGCAGGTGCATCTTCTGATCGCCGTTATGCGTGCCATTCTGAAATGAACTGAGTCCTGAGTACCTATATCAAGCAAGCAGGCTCTATCTTTCTCGAAGCGTTTGCCAAGTACCTATTTTTTGCGGTTGTACGGCGACTGGTTAGTTGGTCGCAGACTTACGTCTAGCTGACTCGCTCTGGAGCGTACCGCATCCTCGGTTCTTCCCAGTTTAAGGCCAATTACGCGCGTCGGTGTATTCTGTTTGGCTAGTTGACCAAGCTCACGCTCTTGCTTTGGTGTCCATGCTGTTCCAGAATTTCTGATGTAGTGTTTTGTCATACGATTAGTGATTATTGAGCCATTTGGCTGTGTTGGGCAGGTTGTAGGTTGCCCATACTTTAGTATTAATGTTAATGACCAGAACCTTGTCATTTGAGTCAACGAGCTTCTGGAGGTCGTTTAGGATATCTTCTGCCGAGCGAGCTGACTGGATAAGATACACAGTCTGTAGGGGTTTCATCCTATCGGTGTATTTTTCCATGTAGTCGTACACGGGCTGGTAGTTTCTTCCTGGGCTAACCAGGTCGAAGCTGATCAGGTAGCTATTCATTGTTCTTGTTTTAGTTATACTGATAAGTGAATAATGGGTGAGCGGTAGCGAAGCGCTCCCAAATATGATACTCTCATCCAGTAACATGTAAACGTAACAAATTGTTACCAATGTAACTGTAAGTTACATAGATGTAATCCTAGATAACATTTGTAACGAATCGTTACCTGTTGCCCACATCAATATCAACTTATGCCCAAGAAGAAGGCTACACTAATAGATGAGCAGTCAAACGCTGAGGAAGCGGTGAAAAAATGCGTCGGCAAGAAAATCAGTGAGATGCGCAATCGCCTGAACTTCAGTGCACTCACTGTGTCTGAACATCTAGGTATTTCCCGTGTGGCGGTGACCCAGATTGAGACTGGTAGAAACAACATCACTGCCGTCAGTCTCTGGAAATTGGCTACATTGTTTGGTTGTGAGGTTTCAGATTTTTTCCCTGATGTACCGGATGGATATGCGCTTACAAAAGTCGATATCCATAAGGTGGCTCAAGAAGACGAAAAGGCCGCAGTGTGGGCCGAAAAGATTTTCATAAAGAAAAAACATGATAAGTAGAATTGAAAAAATAGCCGAGGACGTACTCACACATTTCAAATTAGATGTGACTCCTGTTCCTGTAGAAGAGGTGGCGAGTCGTCTACAGATAAAAATCGGCAGAGAGCCTAGTGAAGATTTTTCTGGAATCCTTATACGTAAAGATGGTAAGGCGTTAATCGGTGTAAATAGTAATGAGTCTTTTGTTCGCCAACGATTTACAATTGCTCATGAATTAGGTCATTTTATTCTTCATAAGGAGAAGGAAACTTTTGTTGACTACCGTGATAATCAAAAGGAAATTATGAGAACACCTCGTGAGAAGCAGGCAAATGCTTTTGCCGCTGCTTTACTTATGCCTAGAACTAGACTTATTAAAGATGTAAAAGCTAAGTTTAAAGATGGTATATATGAAGAAGATCTTGTCGAGTTAGCAGAATTGTACGAAGTGAGTACAGAAGCAATGAAGTATAGACTAATGAATTTAAATTTGATTCACTCATAAATTTCAGACTATGGATTACAAGATTGAAGCAAAACCATTTGTCCATAAATCAGGACAGAAGTATCTCACTTTAGAGATTACTGACATGGCTTTTCATTCTAGTAATCCGAGAGAGACCGTGAAGATCGGTAAAAAGATGGAAGAAGCAATTGCCGAGAAGCGGGCTGGACGTTTTTACAAACCCTTAACAAGTCCGCCTCCATTGGATCGTGCTTCGATTAGGCAATATATAATAGAACAACTTCAACAGAATGAAGATTTTGTACGTCTGGTTAAGGAGCAGGAGGAACAAGGTGTAAAAGTTCTCATCGCCATACCTGAAGACTATATTCCTGTCGGCCTAGGGGCTGATGCCGTTGAATTTATGAATAGTAAGAATGGTAAACGGTTAATAAGAGGGGTTGCAAAGGAAAAAAGAGAGGAATAGAATTACAAGTACAACTTTGCGTAGTAAAAAGTAGAGTAGCGTATCGCCTTAGGCCATGCCTACTTCGCGCAAGAAATAAGTAGTCTTTCGACCAGCTTATTTCGTGTGTGGAGTAGGCATTTTCTATATCCATACATTTTATTGAATTTAATTCACTAAAAGTATGCAAAAGCTACAATGGGCAACTGTCCAGAAGAAAGTAGACGATCTTGTTCCGCAGGAAATTAATCCTCGCAAGATCACCGACGCTCAGATGAAAGCTCTCACAGAGAGTCTGAAGAAGTTCAATCTAGTAGAGATACCAGCTATAGACGCAGATGGCACAATCCTTGCTGGTCACCAGCGTATTAAGGCACTTCAGCTCTTAGGTCGGGGTGAAGAATTAATCGACGTACGGGTACCAAACCGCAAACTCTCTGACAAAGAGTCTAAGCAATACCTCATAGGTTCAAACAAGCTCGGGGGCGACTGGAATTATGATCTCCTCAAAGCGTTCGATATGGACACTTTGTCTTTCGCTGGCTTTGAATCAATGGAGCTAGCGAAGTTTTGGGACGAGGACAGCGCTACTAAAGAAGATGACTTCGACGTAGAAAAGGAACTAAAGAAAATCTTCACCCCTAAGACGAAACTCGGGGACGTTATTCATCTCGGGCGACATAAGCTTATTTGTGGCGACTCCACTAAACCAGAAACGCTTACTCGACTACTCGGCACTGAGCGAGCCTCGATGATCTACTCAGACCCTGTATATAACATTCAGGTGAACTATGACGGTGGAATCGGTGGTAAGAAAGAGTACGGCGGAAATGTAAATGACTCTCGTACCTTTGAAGAATACCAGACGTTCATCAAGGATAGTCTCAGTGCCGCCCTTGCTGTATCAGAACCTAACACGCACGTCTTCTACTATTGCGACCAAATCTATATTGGACTGATTCAGGAGGTATATCGCTCACTGGGTATCGCAAATAAGCGAGTTTGTTTATGGCTTAAAAATTCGCAAAATCCCGTACCGAAAGTGTTTTGTAATAAGGCGTATGAGCCTGCTGTGTATGGTGTGCGAGGAAAGCCCTATCTAGCTGAGAGTATGCAGGATCTAAATGAAGTACTTAACAAAGAATTTAGTACAGGTAACGAGCTGATCACACAGGTTGATGATTTTATTGAAATATGGACCGCTAAGCGACTGTCTGCCAAAGACTACCAGCACGCCACCTCAAAACCATTCACACTCCACGAAAAAGCGATTAAACGTTGTACCAAGCCAAATGACATTATCCTCGATAGTTTTCTTGGCTCTGGTAGTACGCTCCTAGCGGCTGAACAGCTAGGACGACGAGTCTATGGTTGCGATTTAGAACCTCGGTTTTGCGACCTCATTATCAACCGCTTTGAAGCTATGACAGGCACCAAAGCAATCGTTGAACGGTATGAAGAAAAGTAAGTCTGCTAAGCAGTTTCTTCTTGAACTGACTAAAGTACCGATTGTGCAGGTAGCGTGTGAGAAAGCTGGTCTGTCTCGTAATACCGTCTATCGCTGGCGGAAGGAGGATAAGGAATTTGAGAAGAAAATGGATCAAGCCATCACTGATGGTGTGGCTTTAGTGAACGACATGAGCGAAAGCCAACTCCTCACCCTTATAAAAGAAAAGAACTTTCAAGCGGTACGATTTTGGCTCAATAAGCGCCACCCAGCCTACAAGGACAAGATTGAAGTAACAAGGGTAGGAACTATCGAAGAACTGACGCCCGAACAGGAAGTTACTGTGCGAAAGGCACTAGAAATGGCTCGCATTATTCCATCTAAAAAACATGATCATGATAAACAATAACCCAATTTCAGAAGAACTATTTAACTCAATGAAGAAAGACCGTGTGGTACGGCAACAGATTATGAGTGGGAGCTTCAACTACTTCTTTCATTTCTACTTCGCTCACTACGTACAGTTTCCGACCGCTGCGTTCCAACGAGACCTTATCGGCAAGCTTGAGAATGAGCCTGACGAACACCTGTTTGTGGTGGCGTTTCGTGGGTCGGGCAAATCGACGATTGTAACGACAGCTTTTCCGATTTGGGCGATTCTCGGTAAACAAGAAAAGAAATTTGTTGTTATCTTTTGCCAGACCCGAGTGCAAGCCAAACAGCACATGATGAATATTCGTAACGAACTAGAAAATAACCAATTACTCAAGAATGACCTCGGTCCCTTTAGTGAAGAGTCTGACGAGTGGGGATCACATTCGATTGTGTTCTCAAACACTAAGTCTCGTATCACGGTCGCTTCGACTGAACAAAGTATTCGTGGACTTCGCCACCACCAACATCGTCCAGATTTATTTATCTGTGATGACGTCGAGGACGTAGCCTCTACCAAAACCCGAGAGGGACGCAACAAGACCTATCAGTGGCTCACGGGTGATGTGATACCAGCTGGTGACCAAGGCACACGACTCATAGTGATTGGTAACTTGCTCCATGAAGATTCTCTCCTCATGCGGTTGCGAGAGCGAGTCTTTAAGAAAGAATTAGACGGAACCTTTATGTCTTGTGCAATTGCCGATGCTAAGGGAAAGTCTAATTGGCCAGGCAAATTCCCGAACGCTAAAGCTCTTGATAAAGAGCGAAAGAAAATCGGCGACGAAGTGGCATGGCAACGTGAGTATTTGCTTAATATTATTCCTGATGATGATCAGGTCATTCACCCTGATTGGATTCAGTACTATCATGCCGACAAGTTGCCAGAAATTAATACGAAAGCCTATCGAGCGACGTATTCTGGCGTAGACTTGGCGATTTCAGTCAAAGACACGGCAGATTGTACGTCGATGGTATCGGCTCGGATTTATGGCAGGAACGAGAAACTCCGAGTTTTTATCATGCCTCAACCGTACAATCAGCGACTAACATTTCCGCAACAGGTGGAGTTGATGAAAGTCCACAAGAAGACTGTTCTTAATCGCAGTACCGATAAACTCATTATTGAAAGTGTTGGCTACCAAGACGCACTTGCTCAGATGCTTGACTCGCAAGGAGTCGATGCTGAGTCGGTAAAACCACATAACGATAAACGAACCCGACTGGCTCTTACGTCATCTATGATCCGCAATGGTACCGTTCTCTTCCCAGACAAGGGGTGCGAGCAGTTACTTCAGCAGATGATTGGGTTTGGTGTAGAAAAGCACGATGACTTAGCTGATGCATTCTCACTCCTTGTTCTCAAAATCGTTGAAGACTTTACTCATGAAAGTACTTTCCTCATGGCGTGGCTCGGTGACGGTGATATGGATGATAATGTCTTGTGGTACAACGACTACCGTGACGTTCTCCAAGACGTTGACTGCTTGCTTCCAAAAGCTAAAGAACAGATCGAGATAATTTTTACCAAGGATAGACGACGTTAAGCCAGTACCGAGTATGTGACGTTTTTCAAACCCTGCATAGCTATGCAGGGTTTGTGGTTCTGTCATTAATTAACCTATGACAGAGGTATTACAAAGCGACTATAAATACGTCCTATACGCACGTAAGTCGACCGAAGGCGATGAAAAACAAGCTCTTTCAATTGATTCACAGATTAAAGAAATGACTCAAATTGCTGAACGAGAGAAGCTCAATATTGTTGAGATAAGACGAGAGTCTCACTCAGCTAAAGAATCAAGTCAGCGTCCTGTATTTGAGGAAATAGTACGAGATATCGATAACGGCATTTTTAATGCCGTTATCACATGGGCTCCTGATAGACTTTCTCGTAATGCAGGCGACCTAGGCAAGCTTGTAGACCGAATGGACCAGAAGAAACTCATAACGATAAAGACTTTTGGACAAAACTTCACAAATTCACCAAGTGACAAGTTTCTCCTCATGATCTTGTGTTCGCAAGCCAAGCTCGAGAATGACAATAAAAGTATCAATGTGAAGCGTGGTATGAGAACGAGGTGTGAGATGGGCTTGTGGCCAGCTCAGCCACCAACGGGGTACCGAAAAGTTGATGGGCGACTTGCAAAATGCGAGGTGGAAATTGATCCTGAAAGAGCTGATATTATACGGCAAGTCTTTGAAAAGATTGCCTATGAGAAATGGAGTGCTTCCAAGGTGCATGCGTGGCTTAAATACGATCTAAACTTCCGTACTTTACGTGGTTATCACTTAAGTATTGGGAATGTCTTCAAAATCATTAATAACACTTTCTACTATGGCAGATTTGAGTTCCCTCAAGGTTCTGGTATCTGGTATGACGGCAAGCACACACCCCTTATAACCAAAGAGCTATTTGATGAGACCAGAAACTCAATCAAATCACAGGTCATAAAGTCACAAGGCAAGGAATTTGCCTTCACTCGAATGATGAAGTGTGGAGTTTGTGGATCGGGTATTACGGCTGACGAGAAATTCAAGAAACTCAAAGCTGGAGGAGTGAATCGTCATGTCTACTATCGTTGTACCAAAGCAAAGGACAGAAGTTGCAAGAATCCAGCAATTAATGAGCCCGACTTAATTACAGCCATGACAAAAATGCTCGATACTATCAGTCTTGATCAAGTGAAGCTAAACACCAAGCTGAATGCTGAAATTCAGAAGTTTAAGAAGCTTCAGGCGATGTTTCTAGGAAAGAAGAAGACTGAAAAGATCGAATCAATTGATGTGCGTGATTATGCAAGATTTGTACTCACTGAAGGAAGCGTACTTGAGCAGAGGTCTGTATTGGAGTGTATTAGCAGTGAATTGATTTTAAAAAATTCAATTATAAAAATTTAGGTTTTCTTTTGGTAGTATTTATCCAGTTCCTTGAATATTTCAGGACTGTAATACATTTTTTTATTTTTCTTTGTGTCTAAATCTAGATACCTTGGTCTAGCATATTTGTAACCACCTATAGACTCAAGTGTCCTTTTTATGGCATGAAATTTTGGATTTGGCTTGAAATCAATGTACCTCTCTTTACATGTTTCTTGTAACTTTTTAAAGGACAGTGGATATTTTGTCTGGAAAACATTGTCTTCTTCAACCTTTACCGGTACAGCTTTTGGATCGTCAGTATATCTAACTGACATAGCGGAGGTTGAATTACTCTTGACGAATTTAGTTTCGAGAGCCAGTCCAATATTGTGTGTCTTGCTTTCGTCCGATGGATATTTCTTTTCTTTCCGTTTAATAAAAGAGAGAATATTTTTAATCTGGATTGGAATTTTATTAAGTGAGTGACTTTCGAATTCAAATGGATGAAAGAAAGAAAGTGGCATCAAATAAAAATTGTATCTGCTCAGATCTTCTTCAAACCAGTCACGATTTATTGCTACGTAACTTCTAAGAGTTGCTGTACCAATTTCCAACACCTTTTTACTAAATGATTTATCATCATTTGTGAAATGTACTGCGTTATCTCTGATCTCTACAAGCAACTCAATATTTTCTCGTAAGATTTTATCCGGATTTGTTTTATCAAGTGCGGTATATATATCTATGGTTTGAGGATTGCCGCTTCGGTTAGTTGCTGGAAAAAATCTTTTCAGTACTTTGTTATCTTTAGTTCTTGTTTTCCCAGGTTTATAAATTGATTTTAGTACATTCTTGTTATCTTTTAATACTTTTGCTTTAAGAAGAAGTTCCCATGCATTTACCATTAAGATCGCAAAAGTTTCTTCACGATAATGGAAATCTGGTTTGTTGTATATTTCAATTGCTGAGACGGCAGCGGCAAGTGACTTATCAAGGAGATTCTTGTATTTTTGTCGCTTTGCCATATTTTTTAGAACAATTTACCTCCGGCCATAGCTTCACTAACTTTTGCCAGCTCGCAAATCTCACTTATTGAAGCATTATTACTCTTAAGACTATAGAAGTTATTTTCACCAAGTAACACGTATGACCACTCTCTACTCATTCTTTCTTCTGGTGGTAGTGAATTAGTTCGCTTCACCCAATCAATTGTAGCAAGTTGTTTTTGCTTAACATTTTGATCATTCAGATCTTTGTCTGCTTTTGTTTCAACCAAGTAGATTTTATCTGTCGTCTTTATAATAAAATCAGGAGAATACAAAGAAAGAAGACCGTCTGCACGAATGTATGAGATTGTTGCGAATGAGTGATAATACTCATTTACTTTAATAAGAGATTCAACATTTGAATCTGAGTCTGCGTATTCCAGCAGGTTTTTTTCGAACTCACCTTTGTTAGACGGGTACGGTAAACGTTCGTATATAGTTTTTGCAATCTCTAGGGAGTAATTTTCACGCATTCGAAGCTCTGTAACTTCGGAAAAATATCTCTTTTCAACTTTTGCCTCCGTAGGTTGAATTGACTGTTGCATGCTGAAAATAGCTTTACCAATTTCCTTAACAATATGGTCTGTAATTAGACCGTTTTTAAGTAGCAGTACCTTCCAATTATTGTCTGCAAAAGGGTTAAAGTTGTCACCAAACAATCTGCTTCGAACATAACGATCTACTGTGCCAGCAATAGCTACCGTGTTTACTTGGAGAGACGGAAATACTTTATTCTTTCTCTGACTAATTCGATCAAGACGATTTACAACGACTGAGACAATCTTTTGGAGGTATTCGTTGTAGCTTTGTGACTTAAACAATGCGCCATCTACTACATATTCTCCAAAACGTGTCTTTACTGTCATTTCTTCGGATACGAATTTTTCACCATCGGCAGCAAAAAACTTCCTCAGCTCTTCAAGAGGATACAATGTAAAAGGTTCAAGTGAAGTAACATCAATTTCAGTCTCAACTAGTTCCTCATCAGCATCACGTACTATAAATGGCCAGAACAAGTCGTATTGAGGATAGTTTTCTCGTAGACCAACTTTGATAATGTCACCTAGCACACCTTTACTGTCTTGAGGATCATCTCCAATCTCACCAAGTAATCCTTCTTTAAGGAGATCTTCATAGAATTGAATGAAGGCTGGGTGTTCAATAATTGTTAAGATATCAAGATAGTTACTTGGCTCTCGTTTTTCCGAAAGAAGACGCCTACGATTATCTGCTTTGATTTCTAAAAACTCCGGCTCACGCCACATCAAGCGAAGCCCTCGACCAATTGTTTGTTCAAGCAATATTGGGGCGGAAGAGGAGCGCAAAGGTACAACTACACAAATGTTACTTACATCAAAGCCTTCACGGAGCATAAGTACAGAAACAATAACTTTTGGATGTTCATGTTTGTCTACGTTGAAGAGTTTTTGCTTAACCTCTTTCCACTCATCTTCAGGAAGCTCTCCTTTACGGTTTGAATCAATACGCATTACATCATCATCTGAGAGACCCTCTGTTTTGAGAAAATCTTCAATAAATGGTGTCACTGTCGTATCTTCACACATCACAAGCATCTTAGGATGTTTATTTGAAGCACCATTCTTATCCGCGGTAAAAGAGGTGAAGTGCTCCTCTAAAATACGGAGCTTGTTGAGTCCTGCACGGAGCATCATTTTTTGTCCCTCTGACAACCCAACAACCACAGCATTTTCTCGGATAGCATTGTATTCAAGAGGTAAATCAACAAGCTCCTTTCTTTTATCAATGACTATTGTCTTTACTAGACCACCACGGATTGCTGTCTTAAGATCAAAATCAACAATAACGTGTGGGAAATAGTGTTTTACTCGATTTTGCCCACTACCAGTTACCTCGTACGGAGTTGCAGAAATGTCAATTTGAATAAAGCTAGATCCCTTTGAATGCGAGATAGCATTAAGACTCTTTTGCCACTCTACTTCTTTAATTTCACCATATGATTTGTTTTCATGAATGTGGTGAGCCTCATCATTCATTACCATTAAATCTGGAAGGTCTTTAAGAAATTCGATTTCCTTACCACTTTGGTACTGCGAGTCGAGTGTGTCTAGACTATTTCCACCAGAAGTTCCTGGACGAACAGGAAAAACATCTCGAATAACACCGCCTATGTCATCCATGGGCGCACTGTCTTCAGTTATATCCTCATCAGTGATAAAGAGGTGCCAGTTTGCGATGGCAATTATTCCATCTCCAGTCACTTTTGTTCCGATTTCTTGTTTGCGAGCTACTGAGTTTTGTATAAAACCAAATATGTCATCCCGATAGCTTGGTGGTATGAAGGTCTCTCTAAATAAATATAGATCAGAGGTCTCAAAGTCACGGTCACCAGCTGGTTTTTCTTTACCAAGATAAGCATCAAGGAGTCGCTCATACACGATGAGACCCGGGGCAACAAGAAGAAAGTTTTTTGTAAATTTACCAGTCTTTTGTTCCTCATATCGTGCGTTTAGGTATTGCCATACCAGTAATGCGTGCATGACCCACGTCTTACCAGTACCAGTTGCCATCTTTATGGCGTATTTTGGTATCTCGTATTTCGACTTCTTGAACTCAGTCATGTCCATTTCAGACATGAGTTCAAATTCAGTAGTTTCGTATATCTCTCGTACTGACTTCACTCCGATTACTTCATGGAGATAGACCGTATTCAAGATAGCTTGTCGCTGACCTTCATGAAAGTTTGCATATCGTGTTTCAGTATGAGGAGAGGTAAACCAAAATGTTAGTAAATCACGAGTTACAGGAGTGACTTTAGAGAGCAATTCACTATTTGCCCATGACTCATTTACCTTGTCCGTGAGTGAGCGTGCTAGCTTAAGTGGTATGTCACGTGTACCAATGTTTATTGGAGTTGCCATATCTATACTTTCTTAATTACGACACTTTCAAACCCAAATACATCAACTGCCTTAACGCATACCGTACGGTCTTCTTTTTTCGGAACGAGAAAATCCACCTCATAAAGAACTCTCATAGAGTCTCCATCTTTTTCAGTATTTCCACGGTAATCTTGCCAGCGACTTCGGAAAGTTACTCCGTCGTAGTCAGGATCAATGCTCCAATACTCAATGAGTGCCAATGAGTCTTCCGCAAGGATGTCTGATAGCTTTTCTTTATCCTTCTCATCAAGTGGCAAAATGTCTGCAGATAGAAGGGCGTAATAATCCAACGCAACTTTAATTCGTTCATCATCTCCATGATCACCTTCAGTTTTTTCAATAGATTTTAGTACGAGATATTGAGGAGTAGAGAATCGAATTTTGCCACTATCGATAAGCTTTTTGTAACTAGCTTTTGTTTTAAGACGATCAATAAGGTCTGGAGGTATTACTGCCACATCGAGATTCTCATCATCAAGAGAACCCTTAGCATCTACAATGTCATGTGAAAAGTTCCAGCCAAGCACTACCACTTTTCGCCAACCACCCATGAATGTATTTCGTAATTCCTGTGCTTTCTTGAGTGTTGAAAGACCAGTTACTTTATTTGGCGAATCAACGTACACGAGTGTTTTTGATTCCTTGATGTATCCAAGATTTCGTTGACTTGATTCAGAGTCAGGGAAAGGAATCGCACCATATAGTTGCATTACCACTTGTGACAAGTCACCGATACGTTTAAATAACTTACTTCCAGCAATTGCTTCTTTTTGATAGTCACCGACTGATTGGTATAGAAAAGGTTTTGCATTTTGATCTATAAGTCGTTTTCGTGTGACCATGCAAGCAGGTTTACCAAGATCGGACATTATCCATTTACGTCCAAGTCTTTCAGCAACAGCTCCAGTTGTACCCGAGCCCATAAAAAAGTCTGCCACAACACCACCTTCAGGGCATGATGAATCAATGATCCTTTGAAGTAACTTCTCGGGCTTCTGGGTATTATAGTTTACGAGTTCATTTCTAGACTTTACGTGACCTATGGTCCATACATCATCAGATAATTTTGTATCACTCTTTAAATACTCCGCTTTATCACTATTGAATCCTGCAGCGTACTTGCTTCTATTTATCGTGCCCTCAGCATATTTCTCTCGAACGTACTCTGAACCGGAATTAAAATAAAAATTGTTTGCATTCTTTGCGTATCGGAATATGTTGTCATGTTTTCGTGGGAAAAACGATTGCGTTACAGACATCGAGGGATAATGCCATATGATTTCGTTGATGAAATTTTCCTTGCCAAAAATTTCATCCAACAAAATTTTTGCATAATGTCCGACATGCCAATCAATATGTACATATATTGATCCAGTGTCAGAAAGTAACTCTTTCATCAATGCAAGACGAGGATATAACATTTTAAGATAGGAAACAGTACCGTCTTTCCATGTGTCTGAATATGCGAATTGTTCAATTACTGTTGGCTTTTGTTCAAGATCAGCGCCTGGAAGTACCACCTTTGAACGATAATCAGCTTTTGAGTCGAATGGAGGATCGATATAGATGAGATCAATCTTACCTCGCATTGAAGGCAGGCCAGTGGCAGGATCGCCAGCGAGGAGTGATTGCATCACTAAAAGATTGTCACCATAGACGAGTCGGTTCATCCAATCTGAAAATTGCGGAACCTCACCCATGAACATTCCTGCCGTTTCTTTTGACGGAAGTACCAGCTCGTTTGTCTGCAGACCAAGCTTGTTTGTGCTTGAGAGTCGCTCAAGTATCTCCTCAACTTCTTTTCGTCCATCTGCGACAATCTTTGGAAGTTCTTCTATCAATGATTTTTTCATATTTATTTCAAAAGCTCGGCGGCTGTGACCCCAAGTACTTTGGCTAAGCTGGTAATTGTTGAAAGAGTAGGGTTTGTCTTGCCGTTCTCAATGTTGCTCACGAACGATTTATCTACACCAATTAGCTCGGCTAGCTGACTCTGGGTAATATTCTTATTAGCACGAAGCGTTTTAAGATTAGTACCCAGTTTTTTTGACTCCTCTTGCATAGACAGAGTCTACCACAGTTAGTTGTATTAAACTACAACTTGTCTACATGGTTTACCTCAGAAAAAAGTTGTATAATTTCATTGCTTACAAATAGAGCCACCTTTGTTTTTGTCTTTTAATCAAAAAGACTTCAGGGTAAAGACAGTAAGACCTGTTAATGCGTAACTGATGAGCTCCGCTCGACAGGTACGCACCACCAGTTAGTACCACCTTTGCTTTGTCCCTTGAGAGGTAGGTAGTCGAATACCAACAATAACAAAATTTGTAAGTAATCTGAGGTGGCCCCGTTATTGTCCACTTCAAAATAGTCACTATGGAATTAATTATTTCATTGTTGCTTATTTGGCTTATCGCAAGAGAAACCAAATAGGGACTAAGACCTTAATGGATAAAGTAGATATTTTTGCATCGAAACAATCCTTACTAAATCTCCTAGGCATTAGAGACAATTTTTTATATTCTGACTTTGCAAGTAAGTATTCCGAAAGGGATTTTCCCAAAAAGAATGGTGGTGTAAGAAAAATTAAGCCACCAGCAAAACGCCTCAAAACTCTTCAAAGAGAGATTCTCGATAAAATATTAGTACATACAGATCAACTGGATTGCGTGTACGGCCTTTCAAAAGCAAGAGATTTAAAAGCAAACGCTTTATTACACATAAAAAGTTCTGATCACTTTTTATTAAATCTTGATATAGAAAACTTTTTTCCTAGTTTAAGTCGAAAAAGAGTTCTTAATCTATTTCGACAAATTGGCTTTTCAAAAGAAAATGCAACTATACTCACAAAGTTTAGTACTGTTGATAATTCATTACCTCAAGGCGCTCCTACTAGCCCTTATTTAGCGTCTCTAGCCTGTCAGAAAATGGACAGAAAACTATATAACTACTGTCGTAGGAGAAACCTAATTTATTCAAGGTACTTTGATGATATTAGTATTTCAGGGGAGGTTGTTACTGAATCCAATGTTCAGGATATTAAGAATATGATCTCTGATTCTGGACTGACTTGTAATGAACAGAAAACTCATTTGTACTCATCTCTTGATAAGGAAAAGATAATTAATGGGGTCTTGATCAAGTCAGGAGCACTGTCTGTTCCAGAGCCTTACAAATCAGAGATAGAAGCCTGCTACAAGAAATATGTTTCTGAAAAGACTCTACAGTTGCAGAGAATATATAAAGGTAAGATTGGTTTTTACATTTATATCAACAGAAAAGAAGCTCTTCTATTTGAAAAGGGTCTTAAAAATAAATACGGTGTTTAGGTTTGATTTGAGCCTTCTCGAGTGCTCGAACCTGCTCTCTCTTTGGTGATCCTACGGAGAATCGAACTCCGATTTCCAGGATGAAAACCTGGCGTCCTGACCGTTAGACGATAGGACCAAAAATGCCGTGTGACATTCCGCCAGCCAGAGCATGTCTGGGACCTGACTCGTTTTGCAGGGCGGTAGTGCTTGCCAGCATGTCCGCAAAACGTGACCGAAATAATAGCAGACTTTTTAAAAAATGCTAGTCCTGTGACTTTTAAACAGGGAAGTTACCAGCTACTTTAGGCTTGGTGCTATACTGACAAAGTATCGATTTGAGCCTAAAAATAAGCTTTAAATCAGACTTTCTCACTAATATTTTTCCACCTAGTTACACCCACGGTTTTCCTCATAGTTATACCTATGTTATGCACAGAGTTGTGCACATTTGCTCTTTTCAGGGCTATTTTTGTATGTATTGACTATTTTTACCCATATGAGACCCTAGTAGTAGGTTTGCGCGGTGGTGAAGTATGTTAATACTCAAGTCCGAGGCTACGGACAAATGCGCGCAGACCGAAGCTCTACGTTGTACAAAGCAAAAGCGCCCTACGGGGCGCTTTTGTGTTTTTGGTTTATGGAAGCTGTACGATATACCATCGCCAGATGGCTTTTGAGTGGTAGCCATCCATTACTCCTGACTTTACTATTTTCCAATTTCGCTTTTTTAGAATTGCACGTTGTTCTTCTTCACTAAGAATCGTTACATGTCTCGTGTCGTCTTCGTATACACCCGGATGACCAAAGGGGAGTGAAATGACGCCAATGGATTGGGGTTTACAGAGAGATTCAAGGTTGGTAAAAGTCTCGTCCCAAAGCTCAAACGGTATGTGATGGAGGGTCGATTGGCACCAAAAGCCATCGTACTTTTTCTTAGGTAGAGAATCTCCGTCTGCTATATTTCCTTTTGAAAAAGAGAGCTGAGGATATCGACGCTTTGCTATCTTCAGGAATGATTTGCTGATATCAACGCCTTCATATTTGAGGTTTCTTCCCATACCTAGAAATAGGGGGACATGAATACCAGATGCACAACCGATATCAAGAATGCGACCCTTTTCCGGCCATAGCTTTACCGCTTTTGCAAATGTATCTTCGTGGTAGAAAGCATTTGTTTTTTGGGTTGTCCAAATAGAAAAATACTTATCGTAGAATTTTTCTGTTTCTTTTATTTTCTTAGTGTGCGCGGAGCGTAACATAGATGTCTTCAAGGGCGCGGACGGCGTCGCCGGCTGCGATGTTGTTTTGGTGGTACTTCACATTCGTGCAGTCACCAGCGGCCCAGATGTTGGAAGCAGATGTCTTCTGGGTCCACGGGTCGATTACGATGCGGTTGTAGTCGTCGCGTTCTACTATGTCGGCGACGAAGTCGGTGTTGGGGAGCATGCCGATTTCGATGAAGATACCATTTACGGCAAGCTCATGGAGTTCTCCCGTAGATTTGTCTTTGTAAGTGAGGCCAGAGACGAACTTTTCACCTTGTACGGCTATGGTCTCGGTATTGGTGACGCTTCGCATGTTGGGGTGGGCAAGTACCTTTTCTACGGTTACGGGATCTGCTTTATATGTTTCGCTGTTATTGAGAAGTGTAACGCTCTTGGTGTAGGCAAGGAGCTGCGCTGCTGTCTCGAAGCCGGCATTGCCGCCACCGATGACGGCAACATCCATTCCAGAGAACATCGGTCCGTCACAGCTCGCACAGTAGGTAACACCCTTGTGTTCGAAGGTGTCAGCATTCTCAGCTTGAAGGCGGCGACGAGTTGAGCCCGCGGTGATAAGCACTGCTTTAGTAGTGTGAGTGCTTCCGTCAGAAAGGGTGGCAGTGTAGGTACCGTCGGCTTCCTTGGTGAGATCGGTAACGATTTGGTTGCCGATGATATCGACGAATTCTCCCGCGTAGGTTTCTAGGTGGGTGCGAAGACTCTTGGCGAGTTCGTCACCACTGATGTGCGGGGTACCAATCCAGTTTTGGATGTCGGTTGAGACGGTGCTTTGTCCACCCCATTCTTTGGTAACAAAGAGGGTTTTGAGCTGCTTGCGTGACGCGTAGACACCTGCTGCGGTACCGGCTGGACCTCCTCCAATGATCAAAAGTTCGTACATCATTTCAATTCTTAAACTTAAAAGTCCGACTATCATAGCAGATTGTGCTTGACCTGTATACCCCCTGGGGGTATACTCTACATATGGCAAGTAAAAGTATGGAAAATAGACTGCGTCGCCTCGAAGGGCAGGTGGCAAGTCTTCGCGCGAGTATTATGAAAGATACTGCGTGTGAGGTGGTGGTACCACAGTTTTTGGCGGTGAAGGGAGCGTTTAATGCTGCCTTTGAGCAGTACGTTAAAGAGTCACTCGCGGATTGTTCCTCGAAGGATACCAAGAAGCGTGACCAGCTCATTAGTATGTTAATTAAGAAGTAGGATATGTTTGAACGTTTGAAGCAGTATGGATTTTTTATGTATGGAAGGGTGATTCCAGGGCTTACGATACATGGACGGCCGGCGCCGTACCCGGTCCTAAATGAGCGAGCGATTCGTGCCGGCGCCGGCCTTGTCTTCGCTATAGGATTCTTTTCATTTTTCCAGGCGCTCTATCTCGGGAATTTTTTCTTTTTGAAATTACTCGTACCGTTCCTCTTGTTTGATTTTCTTATGAAGGTGGTGGTGGGTATCAAGTTTTCACCAATGTCTCGCTTAGCAAATCTCATCGTGGCTAATCAAGCACCAGAATGGGTAGGAGCTGTGCAGAAGCGCTTTGCATGGTCGATTGGTCTTGTGCTCTCAGGCACTATGTTCATCTTGCTTTACGTCTTTGAGGTGCGTGGGTGGCCAAATCTTACGATTTGTAGCATTTGTCTCACCTTCATGTTTATGGAAAGTGCGTTCGGGATTTGTGTCGGATGCAAGATATACAACTATCTTCTGAAGGTGGGAATTATCCCCGCTCCAGAACACAAGCCGGCCTGTCCGGGGAATGTGTGTGCGATAGAGTAGAGCTTATTGCAAAAGCCCCGCGACCTTCGGTCGCGGGGCTTTTGAATCGAGAATTGATTTTACTTTAATTTCGAACGGCGGAGGAAAGCAGGCACTGCCCCCCAATCATCCTCATCATCACTTTCTTCAGTGACATCAACTGGCTTTGGATCACGACGAGGAATATCGTTGTGAATTGCGTTTGGAGTAGAGGCTACGGTTGGGGCGGGTGTTGGTTCCTGGCGCTCTTCTGTCTTTCGGCTTGGAAGTGAGTTGAAGATTTTGCCACGAGGCGCGATTTCTTCTTCTGGCTCACGCTCAGGTACTGGCTGTTGCATCGGAGCCTGACGGGTGATGTGGCTTCGGCTCATTCCGGGTACGACTGACTCCTCTGGGAATCCGGTTGCAATAACAGTCACTTTAATTTCGTTCTTCTTCAATTTGTCATCACGGATGGCTCCGAAGATTACCTTCGCGTGTGAGTCGATAGATTCGGTAATCACACGAGCAGCATCTTGGATTTCGAGCATTCCGAGGTCGTCTCCACCGGCGATAGCAAAGAGTACACCCTTAGCTCCTGTGATAGAGACTTCAAGGAGAGGTGAGTTGATAGCAGAACGAGCTGCTTCTTCAGCGCGCTTCTCGCCTGAAGAGACTCCGACACCCATGAGTGCTGAACCAGCGTTCTCCATCACTGAACGGATGTCAGCGAAGTCGACGTTGATGATACCTGGCATAGTGATGAGGTCTGAGATACCTTCTACCGCTTGCTTAAGGACGTTGTCACACATCTCAAACGCATTCTTCACCGTTGTCTCCTTGTCGACGATAGCGAGCAGGCGATCGTTTGGAATGGTGATGAGCGCGTCTACTTCCTTCTTGAGCTCTTCGATACCTTGAAGGGCGAGACGCATGCGTTCCTGACCTTCAAAGAGAAATGGCTTAGTTACAACACCAACTGTGAGTGCGCCGCTTTCGCGAGCAATCTTAGCGACTACTGGTGCTGAACCGGTACCGGTACCACCACCCATACCACCAGTCACGAAGATCATGTCTGAACCTTTGATGGCGTTCGCAATTTCTTCACGAGTTTCTTCAGCTGCTCGACGACCCATATCTGGGTTACCGCCAGCACCGAGACCGCGAGTGAGGTTCTTTCCGATGTGGATTTTTTTCTTGGCAAGTGAATGATGAAGGTCTTGTGCATCGCTATTGATGGCGATGAACTCAACACCCTTCACTTTTGAGTTGACCATGTAGTTCACGGCGTTATTACCTGAACCACCGACGCCAACTACACGAATACGTGCGAATGACTCAACGTCTGACTTAATTTGTTCCATACTAAAAATTACTTTGTTCTTCTACAACCACCCACCCCTGAGTCGATGTAGCTGATAACAGAGCTATCATACATAAGGAAAAACTATCTGTCACGATATTGACATTGCTACGTTTCGTGCGATTGACACACTGTTCAAATGGGTTGAAATGGAGGCTCTATTTAAGGAAGGAATTGAGAAAGCCAAGAAAGAAATGTGTGTTTGGTGTGTTTGACAATACCAAGTGTTGAGGTCTCTTCAGTATCGCTTGCTCCCCACATACAGAGACCGTACGCGACTGCCCAAGAGGCGTCTTTGACTTTGGTGTTCTTGCTAATTTCAAGAGCGGCTGTGCGGGCTGGAAGCTCAAGTGTGTTCTTGGCTACGTCAACAGTCTGGGCGAGATTGGCACCACCACCAGTGAGAATGACACCAGCTGGCAAGAGACCGTCGCGTTTTATTTTCTTTAAGTGGTTATCAATCAAATCGAAGATGCCCTTGAGGCGTTCGCCGACGATTTCTTCGACACGCTTGCGTGAGAAGGTTGCACTCGTCATAGCGCCACGTTTAATCTTCTCAGCGTCTTCAAGCGGAATGCGGAGACCAAGAGCGAGGTCGTTGGTGATATCACTTGAACCAACCGGAAAGATTTTTACTGATATAGGGGTGGTGTCTTCAAAGACGACGATAGAGGTTGTTTCAGCACCAATGTTCACAAGGACACAGCCAGCCCGTTTCTGGGCCTTTGAGAGGAGGACAAAGCTCGCTGCCAGCGGAGAAGCGATGACGTCTTCCACGTAAATACCGAGACCTTCGATGGTCTTAATCAGGTCGCTCACATGCTGCTCATAGGTGGTGATGAAGAGGCTGTCCACTTCGAGTTTGGTGCCCTTGAGTCCCTGTGGTCGGCCCATCACTTCGGCACCATCAATGGTGTAGCGCAGTGGAATACCGTGAAGAATGCGGCGGTTTGGAATACGGTCGAGGATGCGCTCCTCGCTGTCTTGCATGAGCTTCTCGAGGTCTGCTCCAGTAACCTCAGAGTCAGCGCGGCTAGGGATGATTTCGCCGTGTGAGTACATCTCTTCGAGGCCGATGCTGCCGATAGCTACGTGGGCACGCTTCACAATGATGCCGGCTGCTTTTTCTGCCTGCATGACAGCGCTCTTGATACTTCGGGCCACGTCAGAGTCATGCATGATGTAGCCACTGCGAAGACCACGACTCTCAGCGAGTCCAGTGCCGATAATTTCAGGCTTGGCTCCTGGGGGAGCGTTCTTGGGGATACGAGCAATCGCCACCTTCACGTGGAAGGTGCCAACATCGATACCGGTGATGATGTGTTCTGGATTTGCCATTATGTGATGTTGAACTGACGCACGTACTTCTGCTCCAATTTGTCCATTGTATCGCCATGGTCATGGCCTTTCAAATGCACACAACCGTGGATAAACAAGTACGCCATGTATCCGTCCACAGACAGATTAAAATCTTTTGCTTGTGTCTTCGCTACGTTGGGGCAGATGATGATTTCTCCGTGACTTTCATCAAGTGGGAAAGAGAGAACATTCGGCGTATAGTCCTTGTTTCGGTACTGTACGTTAAAGTGCTGTGCACGGGTGGGACCAACAAAGCTGAGTGAGAGTTCGTACTTCTTACCAAGAACAGCGTCCTTGATGGCTTCATATGGCCACGTAGGGTACCGTTTTACGGTGCTTGAGATAGAGAGATTCATGTGTGTCTATTATACATATATACCGTACACAAAAGGCCCCGGTATGCACCGGGGCCTTTTGCAGATTGTGGTCTATCGACGAGAGCGGTGCTCTGCGACTTTTCCGAGCTTTACCATCTTTTCGTAGTTGTCTCGCTTTGCAAGCTTCTTGAGCTTAGCAAAACGCTGAACGTTGCTACTCTTGATGCGGGTGAAGTACCGACCGCCACGCACCTTTGGAATGATGCCTGCGCCCTGTACGCGCTTAGTAAAGCGACGAATCACATTCGCGCTACTTTCGTTGTTATTCTTTACCACTTGAACGTTGGTTGCCATATGTGGGCATGAGCATACCATGTCCACTATTTCTGCGCAAGGGCGATTTAGGACACTGCGACGCCTTGTTTTTTGAGTTTTTTGACCACTGCTGATTGATCGACAAATTCTTGGTTGCGGATGTTCAAATCACGAAGAATGACAGTGTTTTCGACGAATTCTTTCTGTCCGATGATGACTGCGTAGCGTACGCCTTTTGCTTCAGCGTCACGAAGTTGAGCTGAGAGTGAGTCACTCGCAAGGTTGTGCATGACAGGGATGCCAGCAAGGCGCATCTCGTCGATGAGCATAAGACTCTTGATCTTTGGACCAAAGCCAAGATGGATAACGTAAACCGAAGGGATAGTTGATTTTACACGCGGAAGGCGACTTGGGATTTTGTTATCCTTCAAAATAGCGATAGCGCCGACTACGGGCGTACGACTCTTGGTGTTGCGCTGCATGTACTCATTGAAGCGACCGCCGCGAATGGTGAGTGGAGAAGGAGAGCCATCTTCGCTTGCGATATCAAGTGAAAAGATAGCATCAGAGTAGTACTCGTGATGACCAAGCATTTTTGGATCAATTTCATACGGAGTTTCGCTCATGTCTAGGTACTCGATGATTTCACGGAAGTGCTTGCGGCTACCGTCTGAGAGGAATTCTAGTGGGCTGGGGCTGCGGTGCGCGAGTTCGTGATCGACATCAACGAGATTAGAAAGAGCTGAGAGCGGGTGCTCTTTCATGAGCTCGCGTGCTTGTGGTGGCATGTGGTCGAGACGTTTTTTGAGGTAGTTGGTGATTTCACGAGTGTACCGCGTGACTGAGTCGCGGTCTCCAAGAGAATTGATGCGTACAGTGTGGTCTGTGTGGCCGAGTTCGTTCGCGAGCGCACGTGACACTTGAATCAGAATCGCTTCTGCGATACTGCGCTCAACATTGAAAATGTGAAAGGTCACGGCTGGTTCGCCAGTTTTTGGCATCTGGTCGACAGAGTATAGGAGGACAGGTTCACCAAGTGCGTGTAGCTTTTCTTCACAATAAGTCACGACGCCATTACTAAGAAGGCCGCCATGCGAGTCGATTTTTTTGTTGGTCGCCGTTACTGTGTGTGGGAGCGTGACTTCACACTCTTTGCATGCCGGATGTTTCCGCAACTGTTCAATGGTCTGAAACCCGTAGTGTTCAGCGGTTTGGTGTGCGACCTTCAAAAATTCAGTTGGTGAATATGACATGAATATGTAATTACAACTCGCTTATAAGTGGACTTGCGGCTCCTGGAAGGTGATCAATAACTGTTGGCGGGAAGAGGCGAACCCAAGCTCGTCCAACAATACGTTCTTCTTGTAGCACGCCCCAGGTCCGTGAGTCAGAGCTTTCGTCACGATTGTCGCCCATCACGAAGTATTCGCGGTCGCCGAGAGTCTCGGTGAGCTTTGGTGCTGGGGGCATTGCTTCAGCGTACGGTTCTTCGAGGGTGAATCCGTCTAGGTGCTGCTCATTGGTAATGGTTACGATACCATCTTCGATAGTTACGGTGTCACCAGGAAGTCCGATGATGCGCTTAATAAAGAACTTTGAGGGGTCGCGGGGGTAGCGGAAGATGATGACGTCACCTCGCTTTGGTTCGTGGAGGTAGTAGCTTACTTGGTCGACAATGAGATACTCACCGCTATGGAAGGTTGTTTCCATCGAGGCACCAGAGACAATAAATGGCTGGGCCACAAACATGCGGATCGGCACGACAATAAGAATCGCAATCAGCGAGAAGCGGACGATTTCAGCAAGAGGGTGCTCTGCATTCTCAAGAACAGTTTCATCAACGTCAGAGTGAGTAATATCTGTTTTTTTGTTTGAGAAGAATGACATAGCACTACGATGCAAAGCATTATACGAAAATTAAAATACGAACACAAACTTTTATGAAATTTTTCTTCATTGCGCCACGACTTTTAAGCAAGCCAAGGAGAAGCTGGCTTCGACTATGGTTTTGCTTACGCAGGCGCTTAGCATATTTCGACCTCCAAGGGAGAAATAGGCTGTAGCGAGCTGCGTCATGTATCGTAAGTTATTGACTTTTAGAAAAAAATTATAAAGGTACGTAAAATAAAGAAAAGGGGAGGTCATGTGCTGACCTCCCATAGTTTCTCCGTCGTGTGATAGACGGTGCCGGGGTATACCCCAGTCGTGGTGAAAAATGCTTCTTCGACGAGCGTGTCCATGATGCGCATCATATGTCCAGTCGTCAGGCGCTTGGTGTAGACCTCTTCCGGAAGAAGAATGTCCGGCTTCCGCACCACTTCGTCGCTGTCAGCGGTGATTTTGCTCGGCGGTACGGGCTTCTCGTAGAAGAAAAGGTAGATGCCAAGCGTGGCGATGGTAGCGGCTCCGCTCAAGAACTGCGCGCGTTGATAGTACGCAAAACGCTGGATATTCTCGAGGTGGAGACGCTGGTAAAAGTGCTGATTGTCGTTGATGTGTGCGGCGAGTTCGTGAAGAGAGAAGTATCCCTCATCTTCAGCCATAATCTTGGCGATTTTGATGAGGAGGATTTTGGCTTCCTGGTCGTTCATGGTCGGATCCTTCGTGCTGTCCTGTCGCTATTTATACGTTTCTTGGTGTTTCTGTCAAAGGTTGTACAATATTTAGTATGTTTTATATCGTCGGTCTCGGTAATCACGGAGAGAAGTATCAGAACACGCGACATAATGTCGGGTGGTCGGTCTGTGACTATGTGCGAGAGAAGGGTGGACTACCGACACTTGCTCCTGATAATTCTATGAGTGGACGAGTCACCGAAGGAAGTATCTCTGGCGTCGCGGTGCGTATGCTCTACCCAGACACTTTTATGAATAATTCTGGTAGTGCGGTGGCGAAGTTTGTGCCGAAAGCAGAGTTAGAAAACCTTATCGTGATTCACGACGATATCGATCTACCGCTTGGTGAGATTAAGCTTGGGAAGGGGCGTGGCGATGGTGGCAACAACGGCATTAAGTCAGTCATTGAAAAACTTGGCACGAAGGATTTTATTCGGATTCGAATTGGTATTGCGCCGCGAAGCTTTTGGAGTGGGGAAGTGAAACGACCGAAGGGTGGCGGTCCGCTCGAGCGATTTGTCTTAAAGCCATTTACGCGGAGTGAGGAAGCGAAGCTCGAAGAAGTAAAGGAGCGCGCCTACGGCGCGCTCCAAGAAACCCTCCTCCGTGGCCTCGAAAGCGCGATGAATAAATATAATTAACCCAAGAAGCAGACGCAGTGCTTTGTTCGACACGCGTTCAATTTTTTCTTGGAAGGAAAAAATCGTCGCTATGCTCGAAGCAGAAAATCCCGAAGCCTAGGCTTCGGGATTTTCTGCTTCTGCGCAATGTCTCACAAAACACCGCGGCTGCTTCTGATATGGTTAGACTTTTGAATATTTCTGTGATTTAGTGTGATTAGTTCGTTCACGGGTTTCACCCATTTTGAGGAAGGATATTTGACATGCTGCAACTTAGCGTAGCAGAAGTTTCTGCAATCAACATCGTTGTTCGCTCCGTTCGGAATACTGCTCATCGTCAAACTCTAGCCGCCCGGCGTAGAGATGCTGCTGAAGCTGAAAAGCAAAAGAATCTGCAGCGCCGAACGGCTCTCCATCAAGAACGGTTTTTGGGTATCATAAGTCGTGCAGAGAAGGGTTGGCTCAGTTTGCTGACTGCTCTGCGCACTCCCAAATTGCAGGAGTTGTTTTCTCATACCCCTTACTTCGAGCTGTATTCGGCAGCTGATGAGGCAACCAATGTCGCTGTTGCGATCGTTGGCAACAAGATTGAGTTATCAATCACCGGCACACGCGTGTCTTCGTGCCAAGCTGCTGGAATGGCGACCTCATACAGGGATTGCCATACGACTCGCCGATATATCATTATTGACGATTTCGTGCCGGTGGCTTTCTTTCGAAGTATCTTCGCTGAAAATTTTGACTACGAGTGGTTCGATTGGCTTGAATCCGGCGAAGACTGGTCGGATGAATCTTTTGCTGAAGAAAGAGCTCGTGGTGTTGATTCACATGCGCTCAAACAGTTCTTCAGCTTCAGTTCGACTTCAATCTTTTCCCAAACCCAAGAAATGATTGAAGATAATGACAATGCATCTCGTGAGGGTTTTCAAGTACTTCGAGCTTGGGAGGAGATGCATATCAGTCCAGGTTGGGTGCTGGTGCGATTCTTCCATGATTGTGCTGACCCTGAAGTGCTCGGGAGGCATCTGTCCGACGCGCTGAAGCGGTTGTAATCGCTATTCATCATCGTCCTTCATGGCCGCCCCCTCAAAGGGCGGCCATTTGCTTTGTTACAAAAAATCCGCTCTCAAGAGCGGATTTTTTGTGCTTTGTATTTTTTATTACGCAGCTTCGTTGGCTTCTTTGAATGAGAGGGTCATCTTCTGGTCGTTTGGTTCGAAGAGAGTAATCTTGAACTTGTAGACACCACCGAGAGAGAGGGCTGTCTTGAGCTTCTCTTCAGTTTCGAATTCAGAAACGTGAACGAGACCAGCTACACCTTCTTCGATTGAAGCAAGAGCGCCGTGCTTGTTGTACTTGATGACAACAGCATCAACAACCTGTCCCTTTTCGTACTTCTTGCCAGCTGCTTGCCATGGGTTTTCACGGAGCTGCTTGATTGAAAGAGAAACCTTGTCATCCTTCACTTCGATAATCTTCACATCTACCTTGTCGCCAACCTTGAACATACTCTTCGTGTCTTCCACGAGACCCCAGTCGATTTCTGAGATGTGAACGAGACCTTCAAGACCTGGTTCGAGCTTAACGAATACTCCGAAGTCTACGGCGCCAGTCACTTCACCCTTCACAATCTGACCGACTTCGTACTTGTTCATCTTTTCACCCTTTTCTTCCTTTTCTTGGAGGCTCTTCTCAGAGAAGATGAGCTTGTGTTCCTTCTGGTCGGCAGTAATCATGACGACAGAGAGACTCTTACCAATGAGATCGTTGAGGGCAGTGAGGATCTTGTCCTTGTCACCATCTGATACACGTGGGTAGTTTTCTGCTGAAAGCTGTGATGCAGGAAGGAATCCCTGGATACCTTGCCATTCGATGATAAGACCACCCTTGTTGGCGTCTTTTACAACGAGTGAGAGGACAGTTCCTCGCTTGACTGCTTCCTCAGCGTCTGACCAGATGAGAGCCTGACGAGCTTCCTTGAGAGAGAGTTCGATGTAGCCGTCTTCGTTTTCTGGCATAACCACCTTTGAAGCGATGGTGTCACCAGGAGACACTTTGCGAAGAATATCGCGAGCGTTCATGTATTCACGACCGTAGATGATACCGGTTCCGTGGGGAAGAATATCGATGTACACGCGAGCACGACCGATAGCTGAGACAACACCTTCAACAATCTGGCCTTCTTTTAATGGTTCTGGAGTCTGCGCCACGAAGTGGTGCATGATTCCTGAAACTACTGGAGTTTCTGACATATATTTATATCTTTTATTCCGACGACACGCGTCCGCTCAACTGTGTCTCGTGGCCATGTCCATGAGAGCGGGGTTAAACGTGTGTCGCTAGAAGCTGTTAATTACCTATAAGGTGCGGCAAATATAATATAGAAAGGGTTTTTTGTCTATGTTTAAAAAGAAAAGCCGGCGCCTGGGAAATTCTTGAGAATT
>JBDLTL010000003.1:0-54345 GCA_039799085.1 Candidatus Parcubacteria bacterium
CGCCGCTTTTCTTTCCCTTCTCCACAGTAGTTTTTTAAAACCGCATGCTACAATATCTCACGTAGCGGAGGTAATAAACGCTATGCGGAAATACGAATAGTATGACCGCTATCTCACATCACACACACCGTAGAAGCCCCTAGCCTGGGGCTTTTGCATACCTAGCAATTCTTTTGATTTATGCTAGAATCGATGCACTTCAGTGATGGAGTGGATGGTGGGTGTATCTGACGATACAACCGCTCATTCGTCCGAACTGTTCAGACAAGTAGGCAGGCAGAGCTTGCTAGAGAAGTATAGTGAGGTAAAAATATGAGCAAGCTCCAATTTTTACCTCACTATACTTCTCACACTTCGTGCTACTTATTCGAACGCTTCGTGTACTCAAATCGCGGGTGTAGTTTAGTGGTAAAACAACTGCCTTCCAAGCAGTGGTCGGGAGTTCGATTCTTCTCACCCGCACAATAAGTAAAAGCAGCGCGGCCTTCGGCCGCGCTGCTTTTACTTTCACCTACTTGCTTTCTTCACCACTCGCTTCTTTGACTTCATATCCTTCACAATGTGAATACTTTGATGCGGATACGGGATAGTGATGCCCGCAGCATCAAGAGCATCTTTGCAGATCTCAGTAAGCATAAAAAAGTACTTCTGCTCAAAGCCGGGCTTATCAACCCAAATCCGCACCAAAAGCTCCACACCATGCTCACCAAGCTTATTTACCACCACAGCCGGCTCTGGCTTCTTAAGCACGCCCTTAATTCCCTTCACGGCAGATAGAAGTGCCTCGCGTGCTGATTCAACGGATTCGTTATACGGGATGTGCACGTGCGTTGTAATACGAAGTGTTCCTTCTTCAGAGAAGTTAGTGACCGGGGAACTTGTCACCAGGGAATTGGGGACACTGATGTATGTATTATCAAGGGTGCGGATTTTTGTGGTGCGAAGAGAAATACTGATTACCTCACCATAATGCTCTGCCACCTTGACCCAATCTCCGGCCACATAGAGTCTATCAACGAAAATTCCAAAACCAGAAAAGATGTTAGCGATCGTCTGTTGCGCAGCAAACCCAACGGCGATACCAAGCACCCCAATACCCGCAACAGCAGCGGTGACGTTAATACCTAGTTTACTCAGCACCAAAATGAGCCCAACAATAATAACTGTCCAGCGATAGAGTGAGCGTACTGTGATCTGCACCAATGACTCCTGCATCGCAGTCTTGCGAAGAGCTGCTTCAAACACCCGAGCAGTAATGAGATAAAACACAACAACAAAGAAGATAACAACGAATGCTGAAATGATGTTGGGAGCGAATGACCACAGCAACTCGAGCGCCTGCTGTCTATCAAGACCAAGGTGAGAAAGGAACCAATCCATAGGTACCCTAAGTATACCGATAAAACTCCACATAGAAATGTTTGCTTTGTTAAAATCTCAAACATCGGAAATGTTATACTGAGCACATGAACATCTTTATTGATATTGTTGTATTCATTTTGACGAGCTACTTGAGTCTCACAAACACGCTTGCTGACCGCATCTCAAACTTTCTTCCTAGTACAAGTGAAGAAGAGTCTATTGAAGAACCGGCAGAAGAAATGGTCGAACTACCAAGTATTTTTGATTCATCAATTCCTGACGTTCTTCGTCGAAGTCTCGAGTACCAGAGCGCCGCTCTTGGTAGTGCAACCGAACTTACCGGAAGTACCACCAAAGATCCTCTTGAAGCGCTCGTGAATATTTTCTGTACAGTAAAGACTGAGACCTCGATTCGTACCACCACAGGTACCGGTTTCTTCATCGATCCTGATGGCGTCATCATGACCAATGCACACATCGCTCAGTTCTTGTTACTTGAAAATACTGACAGCTTTGGAGATGCTGAGTGTATTATTCGAACCGGCAGTCCGGCTAGTCCTGAGTACACCGCTGATCTTCTCTACATTCCTCCAGCGTGGATACAAGAAAACGCATCACTTATAAATGACGCGAAGCCAATGGGAACAGGAGAGCGAGACTATGCACTTCTCTATGTCAGTGGCGGCTTTAATGACGAACCCCTTCCTGCTGTATTCCCTGCTCTTAGTTTTGACAGCGACCTTCTTCCTGTGAGTACCAAGGACAATTCCGTGACTGCGGCTGGCTACCCCGCGCGCGATTTACTTGAGCACGGCGCCAATTCCGATCTTCTAGCTCGCTCAGCGCTAACTAGTATTTCAGAACTCTACACGTTTGGCTCAAACTATGCGGACGTATTTTCTGTTAGGGGGAGCATTGTGGGAGCTGAAGGAGCTTCAGGCGGACCAATCGTAAATGAAGACGGTGAAGTGATTGGCATGATTGCTACACGAGGAAACGATGAGGCTGACGGCGAGGGCAGTCTCCGAGCTATTACCCTCTCTCATGTCGAACGAACAATTGAAGAAGAGACAGGCTTCTCACTTCAAGAAAACATCAACGGCGACCTTCCTTATCGAGCGGAAATATTTGCAAAAACACTTACCCCATTCCTCGTTCAACTATTAGAAGAAGGCCGGACAGAATAATAAAAAGCAATAGGCGCGCCCGAGGGCGCGCCGTTTTGTTGTTGGATATTCGTGGCTTTAACACCACGGAGCGAAAAACTGACGTCGAGCAGAAGCGAGGGCTGCTTCATGAGAGAATCTTTCCCGCTCAGCGAGATAGATTTTCATGAAGGCAGGGCCCTTGTAGACGGCTTCAACGTCTTTTTGCTCCGATTCCTGGAGCATGAGCTGCTGGTCAGGCATGCTCAGATGCCTTGCCAGGCTCATAGTCGGGATTTTCAATGTAGAGTTCGCGTCCCTTGTCGTCTTGTGTACCTGTTGGCACAAAACGCTGACTGACAGCATCACGGAACTCAGGAGTTCCGGGTGTAAGCCCTTCCTTCCGAAGCTGCCGAGTAATTCCCAGGCACGTAAGCGTTGGCTCTCCGCAAATCATATGGATACCCTCCAGAATTGAGAACATACGACATCATCTCACATGAGTATGTCGTCCAGATTCAGGTGAAGCTGGGGGAATGTTTGAAAGCTTTCAAACATTCCCCCAGCCACGAACCAAATGACCGGCCCTAACGGGCCGGTCATTTGGTTCGTAAATGTTATTTACTTACCCAACCAGCCCACGAGACGTGAGAATGAAAGCCAGCCAAAGCACAAAATTGTACTGTGCGTGGACATTCAAAGATTGGATTGTTCCCTGCATACGTTCCATCATACAAAACAGCAGGTCTCTGTCAATAGACTACTGTTGTGGAGCCTCTGTCTCAGGAGTGCTCCCCTCAGTCACTTCTGGAGTTGTTGTAGCTTCCGGAGTCGGTACAGTCTCCTCACTAGGGACAGCGCGAGCTGAAACACCTTCTGTTTCAAACAGAGCGATAGCGTCTCCAAGTACAGTTGCGCTTTCCTTGGCAAGATTCACTGCATTAGCTGGCTCTGTCGAAGAAGCGATGATTGCCTCATTACTCTCTGCGATTTCAATAGCATACGCAGCCTTCTCTGCAGCATTAGCTGAGACTTGTGGAGTAAGTGTCTTGATGATTTCAATTTTTCGGTTGATGTCTTCACGAAGCTGCCCAAGTTGACCCTTGAACTCGTCATCAGTGTATACAATCGGAACAATGGCTTCGATGTCAGTTGTGCCACTCACCTCAGCGTCGCTCATGAACACAATAATCTTTTGTGTTCGTTGAAGGGCATCAAGAAGCTGTCCTTGCGCCACTTCTTCATTTTGACCGCGAAGACCATTTGCTTTTTCAATAGTACGTCCTACGTCATCAAGTCGGCGCTGAGCATCCTTGTATAGCTTATCCTCAGTATTAAGCTTTAGTGACTGAAGCAACTCATATGCACGAGTAGTATTAATCTCTACACGAGCCATAATCTTATCGTATGATGGAAGGGTGTCCGCGTGCTGATCTTGTTTGGTTAGACTCTCATTAATCGCATCAACAACCATCTGGGCTGGATTCTCAGAAGAAGCGTCAGTCATCGCAAGTGCCATCACTGTATTCCCTTCCTCCACAAAAGCATCAGACTGTACCTGAAGAGTTGTACTAAGCTCGATTGAAGCAAGTGTAGCCTGATCTGCATCTTCAGCTCGCAGAACTTCAATCTCTTCTTGTACCGCCTCAGTGTGCTCTTTTACCGCAGTAGCGATTTCCGCTTCTACTTCATCTGTAAGCTTTCCTTCACTAGCCAAAAGCCGTGCTTCAGCAATACGACGATTGAGTCGCTCTGTTTCCCACTCCACTTTTTCGTATGGACTAAGCTTAAGGGTACTGATTACTTCTTCATTAAATTGAACCTTAATAGCGTAAAGACTATCACCCGGCACCGAACGCTCAGCGAGCATAGGCACAATTACAAGAACGACAGCCGCAGTTACCGCTGACCACTTCATGATCAATGATAACGGCATCTGTACAAATGGATACTGCTGGCTCGGCGTGAGCGAGACACGCTTCTTCGATGAAGACACCCTACTTTCAGGGAGCGGGTGGTACTCCATGTATGAATAAACACGCTGACGAAGCTCTTCACGCTCAATAGCCTGTAGTGATACAGACTGGGCTTTTTTATGAAACTGTTCGCTAAAGCGCTTCATGTTATGTTTTTTTCTTCATTCTCTTCTTAAGGGCTGCTTCGTCCTGCGCTTCAAGCATCTTTCGAAGCGTCTTGAGGCCACGATGAATGCGTACCGAAACGACATTCTCCGTTTCTTCAATGAGCTCACTTATCTCTCGCGGACCAAGCTGGTCAACAAATCGCAAGATAATAACTTCACGATACTGGTCGGGCAGTTGCTCAAGGAGCTCAAACGCCTTCTTTCCGTCGATCGTTGCAGCCAGGGCCTCGGCGGTACTTTCAGACAACTCTTCAAACGAACCCTCATCTACTCCTTCTAACTCTAAAAGAGCGTCGAGGGAAGATTCTTTTTTCTTCCGGTATTCATCAATAATCAAATTGTTGAGCACCTTGTACAAAAACGGCCGGAAATTGTCTATTTCATAGCCACCACGAAGGTATGACCACACTTTTGTGAAGGTGTCATGGACCAAATCAACTGCTTTTTCACGACTACTCACGCGCAAGAACGCGTGGCGGAACAAAGCGTCGTTATAATCCTCAAACGCTTTCAAAAAGCGCGTCTCCTGGTCTTCTGGTGAATGTGAGGTCTTTCCAAACGCCATGTGAAAACCATTATATACGTAGACGGGTAAAAAGCCGAAGTCTTTCAGGTTATCCCCAGACTAGACACAGGACTCGATTTTTTGGATAAGCTCAGGGAAATCTGGCTGGAGGAAGTGATTTCTGTCCTCAAAAACCACATATTCTGCCAGCGGAAGCACATCTTGATACTTTTCCATATGACGAAATGGTACTACTGGGTCATCTTTTGAGTGCATAAAGATGATTTTTGAGACTTTTTCAGCCAATTCCGGCACATCATCTGTATCAAATTCAAAGTCTCCACCATCTTCACCACCGAAGTTGTCTGGCTCAAATGGCCCCGCTAAAAGAATGAGTGCTTTTACCGAAAATGGCAACGGGTCTTCCTCAAGAAAGTACTTCACAAAAAAGTACGCTCCCTGTGACCAACCCACCAAAATGACATCTTGGTCCAGGTACTCAAAATGACGCTCAAACCAAAGCTTCCATTCTTCGTATTTTGCATTCTGGCTATTCGGCATTCTGGGTGTAAATACCTCAAATCCCTCTCCAAGGTCTTCCCGGAGAGTCTCTGACCAGCGTTTCACCTTCGGCAGCATCGGCAAATCACGTGGGATGTCACTCCGCAATGAATCCAAAAACACATCGTAATCTGAATACGCACTCCCTCCGTGAATATAAAATACTTGCTGTTTCATAAAATTAGAGCCATTGATTCTTTTTAAAATACCACACGACAAAGGCAACGCTGGTCACAATGATACCAACCACTGCCCAAAATGCGTGCGGTGTATGCTGAAGCGGCAACGGAACATTCATTCCAAAGAGTGACGCCACAATCGTAGGAATCGTGAGGAGAATTGTAAGTACTGTTAGGGTCTTAATGGTTGTGTTCAAGTTATTCGCCAAGATTGCTTCAGTTGCATTGCGAACATTTTGAATCGTATTGAGAAGTGAACGGGCTGATTCGATGAGCTGCGTGTTATCGATAATAAGATCCTCCATAAATTCAACATCTTCAGGATACATTTGGAGATGATTCCCCTTTACAATCTTATTTAGAGCCGTATTTGTAGGAACAATAGCAGCAATCATGTCATTGAGCTTGTGTTCATAGTTCACAAATTTTTCAATTTCACGATTACCAATGCGACGCAACTTTGCTCTTTCCTTATGAACATTTCGACGCAAGATGACCAGCTGTTTCTCAAAAGAACTAGTAACCTCTTGCATCATTTGAATAAAGAGCTTGGTCTTTTGTGTGGTGTGCATCACTTCCGTCCCAGTAAAAAAGGCCTTAAATTGTGGAATATCGCGCTGAACGATAGTAAGGACAAACGACTCCCCCATCACAACCACGAGCGGCGCAGTATCAGTATCCTCTTTCTTCTCATTAAATGGGTACCTGGTGAAAAAGAATGTCGCGCCGCTCGCTCGCTCAAAACGAGGCACTTCAAAGAAGTCCTGCGCGTCTTCAATCAAATCCTCATCAAGGGCTAATTTCTTAAAGAGATCAGTAAGCTCTTCTGTACTTGGTGACACTGCATGCACCCACACCCCTGTCCGGAGATCTGTTATCTCCTTTAGTGAATCATCTTTGATTGTCCGAAAGTAGTAGGTAATCATAATGTCTCAGTTACTATAAAAAATAAACACTCCCACGCGACCGACACAGCAAGTTCAGTCTGGTCATTCTAGCACGGGGTCGCTGCAAGCAAGTAGTTTGGACACAAGTCCTCGCTTTTTTTTATGCTTAGTGGTATGATTTTCCGGCGAAATTCGAACTATCACGAGTTTGCAAAGAGTACAGCGAGCTGTTTAAGGACCTCGGGATGTAAGCAAAGCTTCCAACCCTGGCTCGAAGCTTAAATGTAAAACTAAACTTTTGCATTTATCTTATCACTCGGGATGTAGCATAATGGTAGTGTACGCGGTTTGGGACCGTGTGGCCCGGGTTCGATTCCCGGCTTCCCGACAAAATAAAGACAGCTGACGAAAGTCGGCTGTTTTTATATCTAAATGTTGAAATGTATATAAATATGTTTCACGTGGCACATAAAACCCTGTTTCATATGGAACTTAGAGATATTTTGTTTTTTCTTAAGCTTATTTCACATGAGACAATACTTAAGGTGTCACACGATTATGTCTGGTAAGTATTTGATAGTTGCATATCTTTCACGTGGAACAATTCTTACCGAAATAACATCAATTTGCCACTCTCCCTCATAATTATGTTCCATCAGCCAGCTTTCGATTGTTCGATACATACGCTGGATCTTTTTCTCATGTACATTTTCCTCAGGACGCCAGGTTCCATATGAAACAGCGTTTAAAAGTTGCTGCTTTGTTTCATATGAAACTGTTTTGACTTCCACAAAGTGAATTATAGTCTTATTTTTAGATGTTTCACGTGACACAATATCAATTTCGCCCCATTTTTTAAGGTAATTTGTCTCAATTGTCACGAAGCCTTTCCTTTTGAGATAGTTACTGGCAATCTCTTCACCATATGCCCCAACTCTATTCTTGTCTCCTTTCTTTTCAATCTGTTTCATATGGAACTTGTTTCACGTGGCACATATATTGAAATTAGAATCTGAATTGAATATTCTGAATAATCGTAGCATTTCAGACTGTCTTTTATAAAGGACAGTACACATAATTGTCCTTTATCCACCTATCCACTCAGTTATCCACATATTGCAAAGGCCCGGGCATTTCTGCTCGGGCCAGTGCATCAGCTCTCAATCTTTGAGAGCAATGCTGAAAGAGGGGAGTACGAGATCTTGAAGCCAGCACTTTTCGGTTGCCAGCAGCGTGCCTTTCTTGAGACAGAGTGCATCCACATATTCATTCCCATTTTCGTGGGTATGAATGCTGCCACAGAAGAGAATTGCTGGGTGAAACCCCGTAGTGTCTTCAGAAAGAATCTGAACCACCGTTCCAGGTGAAGAGATGATTAATTCAAGCTCTTTCTGACCTGCGAGAGAAGCTCCCTCCATTGTTGCCAAAACCTCTCGCAGGGTGGGATAATTGGCATCTTTTCGTTTTCGTACCTCCTCGAAAGGAACAAGTTTCTCAACATTCATAACAAATAACCTTCGATGCTTTAGGGATGTCGATTATATTTCTAACCTCTTATACGAATAAGAACCCTAATTCTTACAAATTCAACAGAAAAAGCGCCAAAATAGGCGCTCTTCTGACTCTTGGTGCGGCCAGAGGGAATCGGTCACAAGTCGCTCCTTTCAGTCGCGCTCGCGACCCCGACTCGGCGACAAGCCCTCACTTCGTTCGTCTTGTGTACCGCCTCCGTCTTTCGATTCTCCTTAGCCACTACCAACAGCAAAGGCCCAGAAGTATTCACTTTCTGGGCCTGCTGATTGGTGCGGCCAGAGGGAATCGAACCCTCCACTAATCCTTGGCAAGGACTCATTATACCACTTAACCATGGCCGCATTATTTTGCTAAGTCTCTTAGCGCTAGTTCAATCCATCGATTGAGTTTATGCTTCAAAACTGTGTTGCCGATTATAGTATTTCCAACGCCAAAGTGCAACGTCTCCTTGGTCTTTTGACTGTTGATGTACTGATTCTTGTAAAACTGAGCGTAGGGGAGGGTTGTGGCTGTTTTCCAGCGTTTCATACAAGTTTCCTCAGACTGACCTTTGTATAGCAATATCCAAAAATGAATATCCTTTTTCTCAGCTCCAAGGAACCCAAGTGCAAACTTAATGAAAAGCTTGTGCGCTCCAAGCGAAGTACCAGAAAGACGTATCTGGCGCTCGTTTTTCATATCACCCTGAGTCAGATAGAGCATAAGCCCCGCCACAAACAGGGGATTGTCTTTGTAGTGCTTATACTCTGTCTCAGCTGAACGCACCGCTTCTTTATACCGATGGGCTCGCTCGCCACTACGCGCCTTACTCATAAGCTGCAACCGTTTCGCATTCTCAACTCCAGCACGCTTCTTATTCTGCTTCGTTACATTCTCTGAAATAACGTTATTTTTCAACCATTTTGAGACCGTACTCTTTGACACATCACATATCTTTGCAACCTCTTCCAGAGTAAAACCTCTCTTTCGAAACTCCAAAGCCTGTTGGTACTTGCCCTCATTACGAACCATATAGTTAGTATATTATATATGAATTATATATGTTTCGTTTGCCATTATACACAGAAAAGGCCCGGGATATTCCGAGCCTCTCTTTCTCTTCGCTAACAAGTAATCGCGTTAAGAATCTCCTTTGATTTCCTCAGCCACAACCACTATCCAACCCTGTGGACCAACAACAGCTGAGTGCGGGGTACCGGGCGGCACATCAAACCGTTCCCCAAGCTTTACTTCACGTTTTTTACCGTTAAAATCAAACGTAATCGAGCCATCAGTGACAAAAAGACTAACCTTACCCTTATGCGCATGCTCTTCATAGATGGTGTCAGGAGCATCTTGCCATTCATAAATACTCAAAAATCCCTCGTCTTCAAATTTCTTAATCCACCGTTCAGACAATTCCATACCCGAATGATACAACCAGTGAATCCTCGTTGCAAAAGCGCTGATTTCACCGTATGATGCTACGCACTGCACCTATGGTGAAATGGATATCACAACTGACTTCGGATCAGTCGTTCTGGGTTCGAGTCCTGGTAGGTGCACCTGAAATAGTAATGCCGGCTTTATGCCGGTTTTGCTATTTTAGGCCTAGGGACTCGAAGCCCGATTGAGCTGGATTGTGAGCCCTGCGAAACAATCCAGCCAATTGGGATACTGGCTCTGTAAGAGCCGAGTCCTGGTAGGTGCACAAACGAGAGAAACGCCTTTGGGCGTTTTTCTGTTAGAATATACACGTGAAAATTAGTAATACTGATATACCGTTAGTCGTCCGCCAGACTGCGGAAACACTAGAAAACGCTGGGTTTGAAGCGTATCTTGTCGGAGGCTGCGTTCGTGACTTACTACGCAGCAAGGCTCCCAAAGACTGGGACCTCACCACCGATGCTCATCCTGAACAAATTCAGGCGCTTTTCGTGGAACACTATGCGAATAACGATTTTGGAACAATTGGGGTAAAAACTGAGGACGAAGACCCTACCCTCGCAGTCATTGAAATCACCCCATATCGTAGTGAAAGCGGTTACACGGACCTTAGACGACCAGATACTGTGACTTTTGGCGTTTCACTCGATGAAGACTTAGCGCGTCGTGACTTCACCGTAAATGCGCTCGCATACCGTCCAAAGACCGGAGTTTTGGTAGATCACTTCGACGGACTTTCTGACCTGGCTGCCAAGCGACTCGCGACAGTAGGGGACGCTCACGAGCGATTCAATGAAGACGCTCTCCGCATGATGCGTGCAGTACGCTTAGCAGCTGAGCTCGGTTTTGTTATTGATGGCGAAACAATGACCGCGATAGCTGAAAATAACCTTCTTTTAAAGCGCATTTCAATCGAACGTGTAGCCGCTGAATTCTCTCGCCTTATCGCCTCAAAAGAGCCAATGCAGGGTATTATTTTCCTTGAAAAATTAGGTTTGCTTCAACACGTTATTCCAGAGCTTCGCGATGGAATCGACTGTGAGCAGGGAGGTATCCATGCCTACGACGTACTTGAGCACAACCTTCGCACTCTCCAAGCAGCTGCTGACAAAGATTTTTCGTTCCACGTTCGTCTTGCTGCTCTGTTACACGACATTGGTAAACCAGCAACCAGGAGAACGGGTGGCAAAAACAAGCACTACACCTTCTTTGGTCACGAAGTAGTGGGAGCGAGAATGACAAAAAGCATTCTTGAACGCCTCAAAATGCCTCGTGAAACCATAGATATCGTGGTCAATCTGGTCCGCTGGCACATGTTTTTCTCTGATCCAGACCAAATCACGCTCTCTGCGGTACGTCGGACCATCACAAGAATAGGGGAGGAGCACATCGAAGACCTCCTCAACCTCCGTGTTTGTGATCGTATTGGCACCGGACGCCCAAAAGAACAGCCCTTCCGCTTCCGCAAATACAAAGCCATGGTTGATGAAGCACTCCGTGACCCTATTTCAGTAAAGATGCTCAAGGTGAATGGTGATCGCATCATGGAAATGACCGGAGAAAAGCCAGGGAAGCGACTTGGATACGTATTACACGCTCTTCTTGAAGAAGCATTGGAGGACAGCACTAAAAATACAGCTCAATATATGGAAAAAAGAGCTATCGAGTTACTTGATTTGCCTGAAAGTGACCTGGTCGAGCTCGCCGAGGCAGGGAAGCGTAGACAAGCCGAAGAGGAAGCACAAGCTCTAAGGGACATCGCCCGGGAACATAAGGTAGGATAGTGTCCTTTATACAAAAGCGGCCAGCATGGCCGCTTTTGTATTTCGTTATTAAAATTTGAGAATAGAAAAAGGCTTGGGGGGATTGATAGACAAGTGACTTATCTGACAATCTCCCCAAGCCTTTGGGTTTTGAAAGAGCTTTTTATTTTGGAGGGTTATGGTAACCCAAGTGCGCGCCTAATTGGCTATGGCTAACGCTATCCGAAGCTCTATGTTGTACGAAATCTTTTGGTGATGAGACTTGTTATGAGTAACATCTCGATTTCATTTTATAGGGTGGGTGTTATGAACTAGAGTTTTTTTGGAGGTAATAAACTCATTTGGATTTTGGAAGATCTCTTTAAGGGGTACCCCCTGAGACTTGCTGGGAAGATGTTTCTCTTCAAGTCTCAGGAGATTCCTGCTCGCCCTCTCTGGGCCTGCATATATACTACTCAGAGTAAAGGACACTGTAAAGGACAGTAGTGTGCATAACTGTGAATAACTTGTCCTTTAAAAAAACACGACTCTCTTTTTGACAATTTTGAGAATCGTGTGATTGTGTTTTTTCCCATATAGGCTTTATTTTAAAGGCTAATATCTATGGAGACAGGGCAATGATCACTTCCATAGGCATCTGCATGGATACGTGCACTTTTTACAAGTGGTGTGAGTTCTTCAGAAATCATCACATAGTCAATGCGCCAACCAACGTTCCGCTCTCTTGCATTTCCAAAGTGTGACCACCAGGTATAATTGCCATTTTCTTGATTGAAGATGCGGAAGCTATCAACAAATTTTTTCTCCACCATGGCATCAAATCCACTTCGCTCCTCGTCGGTAAATCCTTTCTTGCCTTTGTTCTCCTTCGGGCGGGCGAGGTCGAGCTCAGTGTGTGCGACATTGAAATCGCCACAGAAGATAACGGGCTTCTCCTCTTGCAGTCTATCCATATACTCGAGGAAAGCAGGGTCCCAAGCCTGGCGCATCGGGATGCGAGAAAGGTCGTCCTTGGCATTTGGTGTATATACGGTCGCTACATAGAACCCTTCGAACTCAGCAACCAATACTCGGCCTTCTTTGGTGGTGTCACCATAGCTATCTGCGAGCTGATACTTACTCGCAATATCCTCTGGAATCCCATGAAATACCTCTACTGGTGTGATTTTGCTGAAAATAGCAGTACCAGAGTAGCCCTTTTTCTCAGCAGAGTTCCAATATTCCTCATATTGTGGCCAATCGAGGTCAACCTGCTCGTGATTTGCTTTGGTTTCTTGTAAACAAAGGATATCAGGGTCGTGTTTATCAAGAAATGTTTGTAAATCGCCCTTTTTTATCACTGCGCGAATCCCGTTCACGTTCCATGAGTAGATTTTCATGGCTCAAGTGTACCGCGACTGCAATAAAATTTCGAATCTCTGCGTATTTGCTATACTTTGCCTATAACTTCTACTCATATATATGTACACCATATCCAACATTAACCTTATCTTTTCTCTCGCAGGACTTGCGCTAGGAGCAGTAACGATTCTCCTTTACGTCGATTACTTCTTTTTGAAGCGCGCATATTACCTCCGCTACGGAAGCGTCTGGGCTTGGCCGGCGATTATCGCGGTGACGGTAGGGAGTGTAGCGGTCTCGCTCTTTTACTCTGAGTGGCTTGGGTTTATCCCGTGTTCGCTCTGCTGGCTTCAGCGTATCGCGCTCTACCCACAAGCGCTCTTTGCTATCATGGCGTTTCGCATCAAGGAAACAACCTACTTCCCGATGTACAACATCGCGCTCTCAGTCTTTGGACTTCTTGTCGCTGTGTACCAATACATCTACCAAATGCTTCCAAAAGAAGTCTCGAGCGGAGTCATGCCGTGTCTTGCCGACGGCTCTGGCGACTGCGCACTCAAGGTAATCGAAACCTTTGGCTTTGTAACCTTCCCACTCCTCTCTGCTATTACCTTCGCGTTTTTGATTGTGATGTATTTGAATTTAAGGAGGAGTTGATTTGACTTCTGATAGAATTAGAAGATGCAAAAAATTGAGTTCTCTAAAAACCTTATAAAAGGTCGGGTTGGTGAAATGACATTTGAACAAATGCTACGCGATGAAGGCGAATCCGCATCCGGAGATACTTTCAATAATGCATTCTGGGGGAGTACACTTTGATGCAAGTTCTTTTTAACAGAGAGTGGTGCTTGTTTGGAAATAGACAAAAAATTATTTTTGTTGTACTGTCCTCCTTGGATTTAAGCTGAAAGGACACTGCATGCCCTACCAAGAGACTCAGCCGATGCTTGTGACATTTGTGGGCGAGGCTGGCTCTCGAGCTAGCGCCCGCACCTTTCTCCCCGAAAACGGAACTTACCTCCGAAGCCTCAACGGAGACCTGATTGGGAAAATACCCGAAGGTGAGCAGCCAGTGATGTATGCTCGTTTCGATGAAGTGGGAGGGGAGAAACTCATGGGAGTTATTAAAGACCCTCTACTCAAAAGCCGGCTCCTTGAATACCTTGACCAGTACTTGGGAAAGAAATACACCAATTGCTCAGCCTTTGCGCACTTCCTTTTCACGGGTGAATTTATCGAATGCGAAGAGGAAAACAATTTGACTGTGGTACGCCACCACATGCAACAGTACCGAAATGTGCAACGAGTACATATCGGCGACATGCTCTGTGTGATCCACGTGCGACAACGTTTTGCGCAATCGAGAAGGACGGGGTGGCGAAACAACTACCTCAAGGTGAAGAAGAGCCGCAATGACAAAGGCGCTTGCCTGACTCGTTCGCTTCGGACCGAAGAACAGGTATTGTCTCCAGAAGAGATTTTGGAGTTTTGCAAAAGTCCGCTCATGGTCGACTATCACTTCATGGTGTGTGTCGACATCAAGAACGGAAAACCTGTGTGGCTCTCGCAACTCGGCCGCGATGACGGAAAGGAGGAACTCGCTCCACTCGCTATCACGCACGGGAACGAGGACTTGCGACCGAACGAAGTTCCTCTCCTCACGCTCATCAAGCGAAGGAAATGAAAGGGTGTCAGCCCGCAAAGCAGTCCGCACGGATCTGCTTTGCGGGCTGTTTTGTTTATACATATATATGTATACTCATCGTATGAAAAATACTTCGGTGTGGGATGTGATTGTGGTTGGTGGGGGACCGGCCGGCATGATGGCGGCAGCGACCGCCGGTGCTCGTGGTAAGCGAGTGCTCTTGCTTGAGAAAAACCCATCACTAGGGAAGAAACTCCTCGTCACCGGCGGTGGTCGCTGCAACGTCACCAACAACAAGCCCGACATACGCACCATGCAAGCGCAGTATAAAGGGGCAGGGAAGTTTCTCTTTTCGCTCTTTGCAAAGCATGGAGTGAAGGAAAGTATCGAGTGGTTTGAGGCGCGCGGCGTGACGCTCAAAGAAGAGAACGAGGGGAGATTGTTTCCGACAACTGACTCCGCAAAGACAATCTTTGACACCTTAGTCGCAGAGATGAAAAAGAGTGGGGTAGTGGTGCGAACGAAAGCGGGAGTGAAAGGAGTGAAGCGTGTCAAAAATAGCTCCGATTTTTTTGACACGCTTCTTGATGGTGATGTTTTAGCTTCGACCGCTTGCATCATCGCTACCGGCGGCACCTCTCGCCCAGAAACTGGCGCAACCGGCGACGGCTACCCATGGCTCAAATCACTCGGGCACACGATAGTGCCGAATAGTTTTTCACTTGTTCCACTTACACTGAAAAACACCTGGACCAAGAAGCTCTCAGGACTAACACTCACTAACATCAAGCTCACACTCTTTGCAGACGGAAAAAAGCATAGTGTGCACCCAGGGAAAATTCTCTTTACGCATGTCGGCGTAACTGGACCAACAGTTCTTAATATGAGTAAAACAGTGGGCGAGCTTTTGGCACACAGCGACGTCACGCTCGCACTCGATCTTTTTCCAGACATGGACGCCGGCGCATTCAAAAACCATCTGCGCCAAAAGCTCGCCGAACATTCCAACAAAAAACTGCGAAACGTCCTCTCTGAAATCGTCCCAACCGCCCTCGCCACTGATACCCTCGCAGAGCTATCAATAGATAGCGACACACCGTGTCACAGTGTCTCGACCGAAGACCGCGCAAAGCTGACAACGTTTCTCAAGGCAATACCGCTTTATATAAAGGGTTTGCTTGGAGAAGACAAAGCCATCGTATCCTCGGGCGGTGTTCCACTCACGGAACTTAATATGAAAACGATGGAATCAACCATCGTTCCACGACTCTTCATCGTCGGTGACCTCCTCAATATCGACCGACCATCTGGTGGATACAGCTTGCAGCTCTGCTGGAGCACCGGCTACATTGCTGGACAAGTGACGTGAACAAGCGAAGGCCGCCAGGAAAGGCGGCCTTTGTTGATTCATTTACATAAGACGATTAGATACCAATGTCAGGTGGCTTGGACTTCTGTTGTTCCAAGTGTTCTGGATGCAGACAAAAGTGTTGGTAATAGTACCTAACCTTGAGAGTTAGCATGGACTCAATAAGCTTCAGCTCCGTGTAGAGAAGCGTATCATTCTCCTCTATCGTCAACTCCCCCTTATCTCGTTTGGTGCGCAACGGAAGCAGTCCTGTTTCGACAACTGGAATAAATTTTTCCAGTTGATAAATCTGGTCTGGATTGTCACTGCACTCGATGTGAATCTGTTGATTAGGGACTGCTGCACCAAAATTTGTTTGAGCCGAAGCGATGGACCCCATAAAGAACGTCGGGGAGATGAAAGCTGCAGATAGAAGCAAACGCATAAAACCTCCTTACTGGACACCTCTTGAGATAGTACTCCTTGGAGGAAGAAAAGCAATTATGCTACTCTGACAGCATGAAAATGACTAAGTATGGGCACTGTTGTTTACTCCTTGAAATTTCTGGAAAAAGAATTTTGATTGACCCAGGACGATTTAGTTCCGAACAAAACTCACTCCAGAATATTGATATCGTCCTCATCACTCACGAGCACGCCGACCACTACCACACCGACTCAGTGGAATCGATTTTGAGAAATAACCCGGCTGCAGTGGTGGTGACCAATACGAGTGTTGCCGCCCTACTCAAAGAACTTGGAGTGACAGCGAATATTTTAGAAGGTCGAGCTGAACAGATAATTTCTGAAGTACTCCTATCTGCATATGATGGGGAACACGTAGAGATATTTGAGAATTTCGGTTTAGTCCAGAATACTGGGTACATGGTGGCAGGAGAGTTTTTCTTCCCAGGAGATGCGTACACCGTTCCTGATAAACCAGTAAGGGTTCTTGCGCTACCGGTTGCAGGTCCTTGGTGCAAACTTTCAGACGCAATACAGTACGGACTTTCGGTAAAGCCTTCTGTTGCAATTCCGGTTCATGACGCGACATTAAACGATGCAGGGAGAGCCGTGACCTACCCACACTGCGAAAGAGAGCTAGGGAAGATTGGCGCGCAGTTCATTGCGCTTGAGAATGGTGTGACGGCGGACGTGTAGACAAGGAGGGGGCGAAGCGTAGCTTCGCCCCCTCCTTGTGTTTACCCCCAAATGTGCTTTAATGCTTGTGACGAAACAGCTCCTCTCTTTGATGCGAAGATAAGGCGAAGTGATGTTTTGTAGTTAATTAAATAAATTCCATTCACATGAAAGGATCAATCGTTCGCAAGCGCGACGAAGGGTACGGATTCATCAAGCCAGAAGATGGAAGCAAGGATGTTTTCTTCCACGCTTCAGCAATCGTTGATGTTACCTTCGATGAGCTTAAGGAAGGCGATGAAGTAACATTTGACGTTGAGCAGGGACCTAAGGGACCAGCTGCAGCAAATGTAAAGCGCGCATAATAAAAGAGCCCGGCTACGCCGGGCTCTTTTATTATTATCAAGATGACGGCGGGGCAAAGCCCCGCCGTCATCGTTCTCTGCGCTGTATAATAATTACATGATTTTTACCAACATCATCAGCGACTACTTCCGCTGGCACTACTCAAAGGCCTTCAAAGAATTATTTCATGTATGGATTAACTTTCTTTGGTTCATCACACACTTCTTTTCACTTAAGGAACTTCTCATTTCGCTCTTCTCTCCTTGGAGACGTATGGTAGAAGCAAAACAGGAAGGTTGGAGCTTTGAAGGTTTTCTCTCATACATCATCATCAACATCCTCTCTCGCTTGGTTGGATTCATTATGCGCAGCGGAGTTATTGTTACGGGAACAATCTGCCTCTTGTTGATAGTGGCACTCGGATTAACAACCATTGCTCTATGGGTCGTCTTACCTGTCGGTTCGGTCATTGCGACACTTGCTGGTATTTCTCTCCTCGCTTCTAATCTTTTCATATGAGTACACTTCACGATCACATCCTTACCTTTAAACCAGCCGTGAGTCTTGAGCGACTTATTAGTCGCAAAACTCTCCACGTCCTTCGCACACTCTTCTTCATCACTACGGCATTCTCTGGCTTTACTGCGCTCACACTGTTATTTTTCTTTGAAAATAATCAGTATGATCTTGCTGCCCTTGGTGTATTTCTCCTTTTCCTTGGATTGTGGCTAGAACAAATCCTTCTCTTCACGTACCACAACAGCTTTTTCTTCCACGGACTCAATTCCGTTATTGGACTTGATACCGAACCAGTCGAAGGAGTTACGTACGAAATCGCCAAAGCAGTCCTCAAGTACCCTGAAGATCTCACACTTGCGTTTTGTGGTTCTCCGTTTGGTTCAACAATACTACTGAGAGCTGGCGTACCGTTTGCCGCTATTGATACTTTTTTGACAAGTTCACGGAGAAAGCTTTCTGCCAGCGCAATCACCATAGAAGATGGGAAGGTATTCACCTTTATCGACCTTGGTAAACACCTCCTTTCTCATGACACGGACTTCGCGTCACTCTTTGCTACAAATGGCGTGCAAGCGGAAACATTCATCGGTTCACTCAATTGGGTTGTACGCACCTACCATGAAGAGAAGCGTTCACTTAGATGGTGGGGCAAAGACAATCTTTCTCGCACACAAGGTATTGGAAAAGACTGGACGTACGGTATCGCGTACTCACTTAAACGCTACGCTCGCGACATTCGAACGAGCGCAGTCTTCTCAACCCTCACTCGCGACAGCGCCTATGCCATCGAAAAAGTTTCTGAAATCGAAACCGCTCTTGCAAAAACAAAAGCTTCCAACGTACTCATTATCGGTGAACCAGGTGTTGGGAAAATTGACCTCGTCATGGAAGTGAAGCGTCGCATTGACACAGGAGCTTCACTCGGAGCGGTAGAAGGAAAGCAGATTGTCGTACTCGACACCAACCGTCTCTTTGCTATCAACAAAGATAAAGCGTCACTTGAGGTTGCGCTCCTCCAACTCCTTAGTGAAGCGTACAATTCAGGAAACATCATCATCGTTATCGAGAATCTCAGCACTGTAGTGCGTGAAGCGGAAGCCATGGGAGTGTACCTTCCAGAACTCATTGATGAATTCCTCTCCTCACCACTTCTCCAAGTGATTGCTACCGATACACCTGGCGCGTTCCATACCTACCTTGAACCGCTTGGCGGTTTCACCCGGAGGTTTACCGAAGTTCTCATTGAGACTCCAGACCTCTCAGCTACCACCAGACTACTGCAAGGCATCGCTCTCCAAAATGAGCTCCGTTATAAAATACTCTTTACGTACGGATCACTTGAAGCCATCGCTACCGCAGCCGATCGCTACCTCGTTGAGGGAGTCATGCCGGATAAAGCGGTAACACTCCTTGTCGACGTCGCTTCAGCTGCTGCGCAGACAGGTACCGATATCATCACGCAAGAATTTGTATACGAAGTAGTGAGCGACAAGACCGGTATTCCTGCCGGACCAATCGGGGACACCGAGCGTGACCTTCTCCTCCACCTCGAAGACCAACTCCACACACAAGTGGTTGGACAAGAGCGCGCTATTGATGCAATCGCTCGCACCATGCGTCGCGCTCGAGCAGGGATCCAATCGAGTGAAAAGCCAATTGGCTCATTCCTCTTCCTTGGACCAACCGGTGTAGGGAAAACCGAAACAGCAAAAGCGCTCGCAAAACTATTCTTCGGGAGTGAAGGTAAAATGCATCGCTTCGACATGTCAGAGTACAGTGGTGGTGGATCACTCGAACGACTCCTTGGTACAAGCCAGTTCAGTGGTGCACTTCCGGACATGCTCCGCGAGCACCCATACGCAGTAGTGCTCCTCGACGAGTTTGAAAAGGGGGCAAGAGAAGTGCACGATCTCTTTCTACAAATCCTCGACGAAGGTGTCTTCACAGACGGCCGAGGTGAGAAGGTAAATGCACGAAACACCATCATCATCGCGACTTCAAATGCCGGTAGTCAGCTCATCATGCGCACCGTTGAACAACGCAAGGAACTTGGACAGCTCACCGAAGAAATCATCGCTCACATCATCCGCGAAGGTATCTTCCGCCCAGAGCTCATCAACCGTTTTGACAGCACAATCATCTTTGAACCACTCACAGAAACTGAACAGACGCACATCGCACGGCTCATGCTTGGCGGACTCTACGCACGAGTGAAAGAACAGGGGTACTTACTTGAAGTCGGCGACGATCTTCTCACGGTCCTCGTGGAGAAGGGGTACAGTCCTGAGTTTGGTGCCAGACCAATGCAGCGAGTTCTTCAAGACGTTGTCGAAGAGAAGATTGCTCAAAAGATAATCTCTGGTGTCGTTGTAAAGGGACAAACCATTACGCTTCACAAAGATGACTTTTCGGAAGAAGAGTTGGCGGTGTAGGGAAGAGAAAAAAAAGAGCGGCGCCGAAGGCGCCGCTCTTTTTATTTCCCGTGAAATTTTTTATGCACCTCGCGTAAGTGCTTGTCGGTGACGTGTGTGTACACCTGGGTTGTACCGATGTTGGCATGACCAAGCAGAGCCTGTACCGAACGAAGGTCGGCACCATTACTCAAAAGGTCAGTCGCGAAACTATGTCGAATAACGTGCGGTGTCACCTTGCGAGTGATGCCTGCCTTGCCAGCATAAAACTTAATAAGTCGCTGTACCGCTCGGGGTTGAAGTCGCGAGTCGCCGCCATCATTTGCCTTTCGTCCGTAGCGGACAAAGAGGGGTTCTTCCAAATCCTTCCGGGCACCTAAGTACTCCCGGAGAAATTTCTTCGCTGCTTCAGAGAGAAACACCACCCGGACTTTATCTCCCTTTCCTCTTACAGAAAACTCATCACGAGTTAAATCAACATCATCAATCGAAAGCCCGCACAGCTCGGAGATACGGAGCCCGGTAGAAAAGAAGAGTTCAAGAATTGCTCGGTCTCGCTTGCCCTCGAGTGTCTTGATATCTGGAGCATTGAGCAAACGCTTGAGCTCAGTTGCGGTAATGAGGTCAAGTGAACGTTCTGGCACCTTAGCGAGCTCAATGCGCTCAGGGGAGAGAGCTTCGATGCCACGCTTCCGCAAAAACTTGAGAAACGCTCTAAGCGCAATGAGGTAGTAGTTCTGCGTGCGGCGTTTCATGGGCTCGACCTTACCACCGATCTTACTTCCTGCCTGCCGGTTAAGGTGCAAGCGAAACTCGCGAATCTGAGTTTCACTGAGCTGTGAAACTGTCTTGACCTTCGCAAAAGCGAAAAAACGCTCAAGATAGCGATCGTAGTTCTCAACCGTCTTCACACTCCTACCCCTTTCGATTTCAAGGTACTCAAGAAATTGACGTTTCAGTTCCACTAAGTCAGTCATAACACTTATTATAGCAAGATTATGAGACTGTTTTGACGGAGTGGGAAACACGTTCTGTAATCTTGCTTTTTTACAAATATATGCTATAGTAGAAACACCTTCGCAGGTAATCGACCGCACCAGGTGGTAACTCTCGTTTTGAGTAGTATCTATACGACCGGCTGCGTAACTAATATAAACCTATGCTATCTAAGCAAATCAAGAAGAATGTACTCAAGAATGTCGCTCGTCACGAGGGTGATACTGGCTCTGCGGAAGCGCAGGTTGGTCTCCTCACTCGCCAGATCGAGGAACTCTCAGGACACCTTCGAAAGCACAAGAAAGACTTTCACTCACGTCGTGGTCTTCTTCAGATGGTAGCGGATCGCCGCAAGCATCTAAAGTACCTCGAGCAAAAAGATGCAAAAGCCTACGAGGCCCTCATCAAGAAGCTCGGTCTCAAGCGATAAAGAAACATGTACTCCACTTGGGGTACATTTTCTTTTATGTCTGGTATATAGTAAGTGGGCCTCGCGAAGGCATATACTTTTTTTAAGATTTTAATATTTATTTTTATATGGGAGTTATAAAACACCCCGAACAACGTGTCGCTATTTTGATAGACACCCAGAACCTCTACCACAGTGCAAAGAACCTCTACAAATCAAAAGTGAATTTTGGTGCTGTGGTGAAGACCGCACTAGGAGGACGTAAGCTTATCCGCGCTGTTTCATACGTGGTAAACACCGAAGGCGGTGAAGAGTCCGCCTTCTTTGAAGCACTTGAAAAAGTTGGTATCGAAATTAAAACCAAAGACCTCCAAATATTTTACGGAGGTGCCAAGAAAGCCGACTGGGACGTAGGGATGGCAGTCGATGCAATCAAGCTCGCACACAAGGTCGACGCGATTGTGCTCGTCACAGGTGACGGTGACTTTATTCCACTCGTGGAATACGTAAAGAGTCAGGGTTGTCAGGTAGAAGCAATCACCTTCGGACGTTCGGCTTCAGGAAAACTGAAAGAAACTGTCGATGACTTCATCGATATGGACGAAAATCCACACGCCTACCTCATCGGCTACAAACCGATGAAAAGGGGGGGTCAGAAGAATCTCAAAAAGACTATCAGTAAAGTGGTCGGCACTGACACCGACGGATTGTAGGATTAAAAACAGCCGGCGGGAGCTTTGCTCCCGCCGGCTGTTTTGCTATGCTTTCACTATTACTCATGAGCTTGGAGCGTAGGTAGGTTTCAAAGCATTGAAATCTAAAACGCTTCTGGCTCTTAAGAAAAAATTGATGCAAACAAAATCATATTCGATGGAACTTGGAGGAAAGACACTAACCGCTGAGTTCAATGACCTAACTGCTCACACCAACGGCTCTGTCATGCTCCGCTACGGAGAGACTGTCATTCTCGTAACAGCAGTCATGAGTGAACGGGAAGGGAGCGCTCCTTACTTTCCACTTTCAGTAGAGTTCGAAGAAAAGTTTTATGCTGCGGGACAGATTCTTGGTAGTCGCTTTCAGCGTCGAGAAGGCCGACCGAGCGATGAAGCAATTCTCAGCGCGCGTATTATTGACCGCACGATTCGTCCGCTTTTCAATCAATCAATTCGTAACGACGTGCAGGTAGTCGTGACTGTACTTGCTCTCGGTGCAGACGACCCAGATATTCTTGCAGTTATTGGTTCTTCACTTGCTCTCGCCATCTCTGACATTCCATGGGACGGACCAGTCGGAGCAGTACGTATTGCACGAAATGCAGAGACAAAGGAACTGATTGTAAATCCGACATACATCGACCGTGAAAAAAACAAGCTTGATATCGAGGTTATTGCATGTGGCAAGGAAGGCTCTATCAATATGATCGAGACAGCAGCCTTCGAGCAAGGAGAAGCTGATATTATCTCAATCCTCGAAGCGGCCACAACATTGCACACACAACTTGAAGTATGGCAAAAACAAATCATCTCCGAACTTGGAAAAGCAAAGCGCGTAATTGCGGATAATGAAATCCCCGAGACACTCATACATATATATGAAGACTCATTTGCAGCAAAACTCCGCAATGAAATGTTTAGCAAGCGTCCCGGGAAGGATCACATCTACGCTGTCAAAAAAGAATTCCTCGAAGCAATCAAAGCTGTAGAAATAAGCGAAGCGGTAGCAAGTGAATTCTTCGAAGAGAAAATTGACCATGAACTTCACCTCGGTGCCGTCGAGCGAAATGAACGTGCAGATGGTCGAGGTATGGATGAAGTGCGAGAACTATACGCACAAGCTGGTGGTATTTCACCAGCACTTCACGGCTCGGGTATTTTCTATCGAGGCGGTACACACATCTTTACCGCACTAACGCTTGGCGGACCAGAAGCGGCACAAATTATTGATACGATTGAGGAACAGGGAGGGAAGAAGCGATTTATGCACCACTACAACTTCCCGCCCTTCTCAGTCGGTGAGACTGGGCGAGTCGGAGGCTTCAATCGTCGCATGATTGGTCATGGCGCCCTTGCAGAAAAAGCGCTCATTCCCGTAATTCCGTCACAGGAAGAATTTCCGTACACGATTCGTCTCGTGTCTGAAACACTTTCAAGTAACGGCTCAAGCTCCATGGGTTCAGTGTGTGGTTCGACACTCGCCATGATGGATGGAGGTGTACCTATCACTCGACCAGTGGCGGGCATCGCTTCAGGCGTGATGATTATGGGAGACAAGTATCAACTTCTTACTGACATTCAAGGACCGGAAGATGAATTCGGTGACATGGACTTTAAGGTAGCCGGCACAACTGAAGGTGTCACGGCGATTCAGATGGACGTGAAGGTGGGAGGGATTTCAATCGAAATTCTTCGTGGAGCATTGGAAAAGGCGCGCGCGGCCCGGCTCCATATTCTTCAAACGATGACACAAGCCATCGCAACGCCGCGACCTCACATATCGCCGCGCGCGCCAGAAATCGTCGTGGTCAAAATCAATCCGGACCAAATCGGTCTTGTCATCGGCGGCGGCGGAAAAACGATCAACGGCATTAAAGATACTACCGGTGTACAGGAGATCACTATTGAAGAAGACGGTACTGTCTTCATCACTGGCAAGAATGGCTCCGCACAAAAAGCCGCTGACAAAATCCGCTCTCTCACAAAAGTGTATGCAGTAGGGGAGAGATTGGAAGTAACTGTCACAAGACTTGCCACATTTGGAGCCTTTGCAAAGCTCGATGATTACAATGAGGGTCTGATTCATATTTCTGAAATTGCACCATTTAGACTTGAGACAATGGACGGTGTTCTGAAGGAAGGAGAGACCGTACCAGTAGTCATCTCAAAGGTAGAAGAAGGGAAGATCGGACTCTCCATCAAGCAAGCCGACCCAGAATTTGCCCAAAAACATGGCCTCACAGCACCTCCAAAGCCAAAAATGTAATGATTTTGGTGAAAAACCCTCCCGCGTGGAGGGTTTTTCATGAGATACTTATACTAATGGTTACTGAGCCTCCCAAGACGCTTCCTAAAATTCGCACGTACGCACAGGATCTGGAGATAGCTCGCACAAAAAGCGGCGAGTCTGTTCCTGTGGTGGCAGCGGAAAAAATAGAGACCCCGAAACTTGGTAAAGCATCAACAACAATACAGGAAGCTCCCACAACCCCTACTCCTAATGCACAAAAACAGGAGGTCCACATCGCACCCCCTGTTCCTTCTATTACAAAAATTCCAGCCTTCCACGAGCTTCAGAAAAAAACTTCTGAGCAAGTGACAGTACCCCACCAACAAGAAGTACGGGAATCAGGAAAAACCAACATAAAAGCACCTGCTACTCCTTCTAAACGAACTGTAAGTATCCGTGCTAAAAAAACAGATCTCAAACAACCTCGCCGTGCAGGTGGAGGCGCAATCATCACAGATGGTCGAAAAACTGAATTTAGTCTTTTTAGCTCAGTTACTACCTCAATTAAAAATTGGTTTAGTGGTGTTGGTAAAGCTTTTAAGAAGAAAGAGGCTCCGAAGTACACCATCACGGACACTGAGCGACGAAAAGGAGTCATCCAAAAAGCCACTTCGAAAACCGGCTCTATCTTCACCGCCGATAGCGACACTCTCCGTGAGGAAATTCGACGACGCCAAACACAGAAGTCTGAAGACCCTGATATCACCTGGTCTCCAAACACTGAACCTGGGTTTACCCTTCTTGATTCTGGAACACCAAAACCAGCAGTAACAAATGTTGTTGTTGAATTCAAAAAGCAGAGCACTCCTGCTCCATCACCAAACATTACTGCACAACCTGTGCGAATAGCTGTTCCTCCCCCTGTCTTTGTCGAGCCGACCACACCAATTACTCCGGAGCCTGATCCGGCAGTAGTGGCGGTTCCTGAAATTCAAGAAATACCCACAGCTACTATTGGCTACGAAAATTACGAGCCGGCAACTGAAAGTAATGAGGTTGGAGAACTCCCAGAAGAACCTCTCTACGAAAGCGAGCCCCAAATTGAAGACATCGCATCAGCCGAAGTTGCATCAGCCACACCGTATGAACTCACTACGCCAGAAGCCCATTACAAAGTTCGCGGACTTGGAGACATTACCCGACTCAACACAAACACACTTTCTCTTGGTGTCGTTGCTGTTATCGCCTCATTTTTAGTTATCATTGTCGGTGCACGCGCACTCATCGGTTTTGTTTTACCTGACACAGAAACAGTCGAATCTGAGCAAGTGACAGCACTCACAAAAAATGCTGTGGCTGTAAATCTAACTCACACTTCTGATGACCTTGAAGCTGAGCTTTCATCTGCCGCTCTTCCTGAGGCGGCCATCACCGAGATCCGCCTCACTGCTAAGGACGGTTCCGTAATGGACTCCTCATCGGCTCTTACTCTCCTTGGTATAAAGACAGGCCTCCTTGGCACCTCCGTAACTGAAGCACGTCTTATAGTAACTCCACAAGGTCGAGCCTTGGTTCTTAAAATCAAAGATTCTACAACCACCTTTGGCCAACTCCTCAGCCTTGAAGGTCAGTTACCGGGAGACCTTTCAAGAATATTTGCCACAACCTACCAAGAGGGTGGCACTTTCTACGACGTGAGCCAAAACGGTATAGACACAAGAGTGTATAAAACGGCTAATTCTGAATCCCTAACCTATGGCTTTACTGACGGTAATACCGTTATCATCGCAAAGGATCCTGCTGTCTTCAAAGCTATCGTAGGCAGTGAGTAGCGAGGTGCTATACTCATGATATATGAGTAGCATTCAAAAGAATAATCTAGAAGCAGAACTTACCCGTGTAAAGGAAGAACTTTCAAGTATTGCTCAATATGATGAAGCAACTGGTGACTGGACGGCGATTCCTGACGCTGTCGGACTAGCCGAAGCTGACGAAAACTCTGAAGCTGATGGTTTGGAAGAATGGAACGAACGCACAGCAACCGTCACCCAGCTTGAGATGATTCATCAAAATATCGTTCGCGCCCTTCAGAAGATTGAGGCAGGCACTTACGGCACCTGCGAAATTTGCGGAACAGTGATTGAAGAAGATCGTCTAGAAGTGCTCCCTACTGCACGCACCTGCAAAGAACATCGCGACGAGGAACGGACTCTTTCATTCTAGCTTCATGTCAATTGCGCGCGTTACTACGGTGCAACCCCACGTACTGGCGGGCACTATTGTTACCATAGAAGCCGACATCTCACGTGGGCTTCATGCTTTTTCGATTGTTGGTCTCGCTGGAAAAGCGATAGATGAATCAAAGGACCGAGTAGGGAGCGCTATTAAGCACTCTGGTTTTGCCTCACCAAAAACAAAAAATCAAAAAATTGTCATTTCGCTTTCGCCAGCTGACATAAAGAAGGAAGGACCGCTCTTTGATCTTCCTATCGCAATAGCCTATCTCATAGCTGCTGAAGAGATTGTCACAGACCATGCAGAGCGTATCTTTATTGGCGAACTTGGTCTTGATGGAACACTCAGAAAAGTACGCGGTGTTCTTAACTGCATCAAGGCCGCAAAAGCTGCTGGTTATGCGGAAGTGATTGTTCCACTTGAAAACGCGGCCGAAGCTGCGCTCGTAACTGATATCACCATTTTTCCAGCCAAAAACTTGCGTGAGGTGATTGAGCACATAGCCACTGACCCTACGAGCAAGAAGCTCATTGCACAACCTCCCACACATATCGAAGAGGGGTGGTATGAAAGCACAATTACCCTCGAAGACATCAAGGGACAAGAATCGGCCAAGCGTGCACTCACCATTGCAGCTGCTGGGAGGCACAATGTGATGTTTGTTGGACCACCAGGAACAGGGAAGACCATGCTTGCTCGTGCTCTGCGAGGACTTTTGCCCCCACTTACTCGAGAGGAAGCATTGGCAGTGACAGCCATCCATTCGCTTGTTGGAAATGATGTACAAATTTCTTCTAGACCACCATTTCGTTCGCCACATCACACAGCATCGCACACTGCTCTCGTAGGTGGTGGGAGTAACCCACGACCAGGTGAAGTGACACTCGCTCACCACGGAGTTCTATTCATGGATGAGTTTCCTGAGTTTGAGAGACGATCTCTCGATGCGCTCCGACAGCCACTCGAGGATAGAGTTGTAACCATTTCACGCGTACAAGGAACGGCAGAGTTTCCAGCTGATTTTATTTTGGTCGCCGCTCTCAATCCGTATCGAGGTACCGAAGATGGCACGGCTGACCTCGCCAGAGCAATGCAAGAAACATATAAAAATAAAGTCTCTGGCCCAATTCTCGATCGTATTGATCTTTGGGTTGAAGTTCCACATGTCGACTACGAAACTCTGACCAGTCTAAAGACTGAAACAGGGGAGACAAAGAAAGCGCGCGAAGAGGTCACCCTGGCGCGCGAGCGCATGCTCGCGCGCCAGGGTGACCTGCAGTCACTCCCAAGCACTAATAGCAATCTCTCCGCCAGAAACATCGAGCAAAGTATTACCTTACGTGAGGACGTGAAAGAAATTCTTAAGCTTTCAAGCGCCAAACTCAACCTGTCTCCACGAAGCTACCACCGACTTATCAAAGTCTCACGCACCATTGCTGATTTAGCAGATAGCGAACACATTGAGGCAACTCATGTTCTTGAGGCACTCCAGTACCGAACACCGGTATAATAATCTCCATGAAGGACTACATATCTACCACACTAATACTTCTCACCCTCATCACTGCTCTCTTTGTTTGGCAAAATGAGAGCACCGAGAAATTAAACTCCTTGAAATTTTCTAACACCCAAACCTGGGATGAAACGCTCCTAAAGGCAAGTCTTGAGAAGACAGTAATTGTTGAGGCTGCCTATGGAAAAATGCACCTTCCTGAAGCTCCCATTAACAAATCCTCGACCACACGGCGAGAACTTGAAGATCTACACATGATGGTTTCGCTCCGAACACCGGAAATCCTTGAAAGAATCAACGCTGAACAGAAGCTTGTCGGTTCAGTCATGGGTCCTTACACGTACGCAGAGATAATAAGCACCAGCACCCATCCACACACTTCATTCTTTATCCAGAAACCACTATATGAGCTGTCGGTTCTCACCATGCGATTCAAAAAGAGGTTCGATAGGGTTAGGCCGAGCTATCTTGACACCTCTCTTACCACAGCCATTACAGTCCCGGAACATCCCGCATACCCAAGCGGACACTCAACCCAAGCTCACTTCATTGCACTTTTAATGAGCGAGCTTGACCCCGAGCATCGAGATGCCTACTGGGAAAGTGCTGAACGTATTGCCAAAGGAAGGGAAATTGCAGGAGTACACTATCCGTCCGATTCGGAAGCGGGGAAAATCTTAGCACAGCAGTACTTTGCGCTTTTACAGAAAACACCTTGGTACCAAACGTACTTTAAACTTGCAAAGGGGGAATGGGAATAGAAAAAACTGAGCTCACGCTCAGTTTTTTCTTCAATCTAAAATGGATTCTTTCCGCCGCGAACCTCGAAGTGGAGATGGGTTCCTGTCGACTTTCCGGTGTTACCCATACCACCAATCGTTTGTCCCTGCTCTACGTACTCACCAGAACCGACAGAGAGACTTGAGAGGTGAGCGTACAGCGTCTGCGTCCCGTTGTTGTGCTTGACTACAACGTAACTGCCGTACCCACCGTTCCATCCAGAAGCCTTAGCTACGATTACTTGTCCACCAGCCGCTGCACGGATAGCAGAGCCGGTACTGCCGGCAAGGTCAACCGCGTTGTAGCCGTGAATACCCTGAGTCTTAACTGACCCCGGGGCAGGATGAGAGAAACCAATACTTGAGCTACCTCCAGCTGAACCGCCACCTGACTTTGTCTTACCAGACGTCTTTGCTGGTGACGCATGAAGTGTTCCACCTGGAATAATAAGGGTATCTCCGACTGCGAGCTCACTCGCTGTTGCAAGCTGGTTGAATGAGAGAATCTCATCAACATCACCTTCGTACTTCTTCGCAATAGAGTTGATACTGTCTCCACTCTTTACGATATGACGAATACCAGCAATAGGGAGAATAACAAGCGTGTCACCTGGCTGAATGCCCGTGCTCTTTGGGATGTCATTTGCCCACATAATAGTGTTGGCTGTAACGCCAAACATGTCAGCTACTTGTGAAAGTGAGTCGCCCTCGCGTACGGTGTATACACTAATCTCGCCAGTGTTGGTACCATGCGCAGCAATCTCGTCTTCACCGATTGGACCGGTTGATACGAGCGCATTCTCATCAACCACAATATCCGAACCTCCACGACCAGCGAGTGGATCTGGATTCTGCTGCGCCGCAAGAAGAGGAACATCCGTCGGACTATCATGTGCAGGGAGCACTATCGGAGCAGAAGACGTTGCAGATTCATCAGCAAAAATATCAGGGAAAATACCAGCATGTACAGACACTGGGATAGCAACGACGAGTAAAGAAAAGACCATCTCGAGGGCGAGCTGGATTCGGGCCTTAGTGGCCAAGGTATGGTACTGATGACTTACGAGTGCAAGTTTGGTATCAGTGTTTTTTGTGAAGGGTTGAATACAGGTTTCGTTAAGGTCTCACCGCCAGTCATCCGCTACGTCCGTGCTAGAAAGGAAAAGGAGCATTACGCTCCGTGTCATACCTCAATGTGGTATGGCAGTATTGTACCGGAGACAACCCGGAAGACAATTGACGTAATTCACTTTTTCTCGTCACCAGAAATACCTCGCAAAGAACCTTGTATTACGGCTTAATTTTACTATTGTCTTAGCTTGATATTCATTGTGTAGTGTAATCCCCGGATAGGCCCTCCCTCGCAAACCGCCATGGTATAGTGTCCGCACATGAGCGAACCCACCCCCTACCTTGAAGGACTTAATACACAACAATTCGAAGCCGTTACTCATACCGAGGGTCCGCTAATGGTACTTGCTGGTGCTGGCTCGGGAAAAACTCGCGTTATCACACACCGCATTGTTCACCTTATCCATCAAGGTGTACACCCTCGCAACATCCTAGCGGTAACGTTCACCAACAAAGCCGCCAAAGAAATGCGTGAACGTGTCACTGCACTTATTCATAAATTCCCACCTTCCGATCGCTCAGTTCTTGATGGACACCCAACCGTTACCACGTTCCACTCCCTCGGAGTCCATATTTTGCGCGAGTTTCATGAAGCAATGAATCTTCGTCGGCATTTCACGATTTATGACCGAGCAGACAGCCTTCGCGCGGTGAAACAAGCACTCGAACGCGCCAACTACAACCCAAAAGAATTCGAACCCCGTCGTATTCTTGGAATGATTTCACGAGCCAAAGGCGATGCAATGACACAGCTTGCGTACCAAGATGCAGCCAGCTCATATCCCGAACAAGTCGCAGCTGCAACATGGGAAAAGTACGAGGCCATTCTCACAGAAGAACAAGCACTCGACTTTGACGACCTCCTTGCAAAGACACTACGTCTCCTGGAAAACAATCCTCAGGTACGAAGTGAGCTCCAGACACGTTTCAAATATATTCATGTTGATGAGTACCAAGACACCAACAAAGTGCAATTTGCTATCGTAGAACTTTTGACTGACGAAAACAAAAATATCTGTGTCGTGGGCGACATCGACCAAAACATCTACTCATGGCGTGGTGCTGATATCAAAAACGTCCTTCAGTTTGAACGTCATTTCCCTGGAGCAACCACGGTACTTCTTGAAGAAAACTACCGCTCAACCCAAACCATCATCGCGGCTTCAAACGACGTCATCAAGAAAAACCAAAACCGTGTGGAGAAAAATGTCTTCACGAATAACCAAGAAGGGGAGAAGATCACTCTCTACGCGGCCATGACTGGTACCGACGAAGCAGAGTACATCGCCCTGACCGCTCGCTCCCTTATCGCAGACGGGGCCGACCCTTCAGGTATCGCCGTGCTCTACCGCACTAATTTCCAATCACGCTCACTTGAGGAAGCGTTTCTCAACTTTGAAGTACCGTACCAGCTCCTTGGGACAAAGTTCTTTGAACGTAAGGAAGTAAAAGATGTGCTTTCGTACCTTCGTCTAGCACTTAATCCTGGAAGTAATGCCGACCTAGCGAGAGTGGTAAATGAACCAGCTCGCGGAATTGGTAAAGTCACACTTCTTAAACTCATCGAAGGAAAACGAAGCGAGCTCAACAAAGGCGCGCTTGAGAAATTGGCTGGCTTTGACGCCATTATGCAAGATATCGAAATGACAGCGACTGAAAAACCTTTGTCAGAAACGATAAAATTCATCATGCGGCGCAGCGGCATTGAAGGCGCATACAAACAAGAGGGGACTGAGGAAGCGCTTGAACGACTTGAGAACCTGCGCGAACTCGTGACGTTGGCAGCACGTTATGATCACTTACCTCCAACTGAGGCCGTTGAGCTCCTTCTAGAAAGCGCGGCTCTGCAAAGTGACCAGGATGAAATTAAAGACAGGGAAGAATTGAACGCCGTACGTCTTATGACTGTCCATGCTGCTAAGGGCCTTGAGTTTCCTTACGTGTTTATTGCTGGTCTCGAGCAGGGACTCTTCCCACACGAACGACTTGATGACGGAAAAATAGACAATGAGGAAGAGCGTCGACTCTTTTACGTTGCGCTTACTCGAGCAGAAAAGAAAGTCTTTCTTACGTACGCGCACATGCGTACCATCTTCGGCAGCCAACATGTCAACGTTCCTTCAATTTTCCTAAACGATATCAGCAAGGAGCACGTGGAGAGTGGCAATCCAGGTGGGGGACACAATTCGGGATACGAGACAACGATTTATTTGGATTAAAAAACGCTTCCTAGTGGTTCCTCAGGACACGAATAAAGTTCTCCGCTCGAGACGGCTTCCTATCAAGACGCTTCGCATCTTGATAGGAAGCCTGCTCAGCGAGGCCCTTCAAAACCACTAGGAGGTGTTTGCTAGTTTTCACGTAATACCGTACCGTACTCATACATGAGTGAAAAATTCGAACACAAAAAGTCTCTCGGGCAAAATTTCCTGAAAAATGACTACGCTCCGAAGAAAATGTGTGACGCCGCCAATCTCACAAAAGGGGAGACGGTTCTTGAAATCGGCCCAGGCACCGGTGCTCTCACTAAGGAAATCTTGGCTCGGGGCGCAAACGTGATAGCCCTTGAGGCTGACCTTCGCGCCATCGAGTCTCTTGAAACTGCCTTTCCCGCCGAAATAGCGAGCGGTCAGCTCATGATTCACCACAAAGACGCTCGAGTAATTCCGTTTTCTGAACTTGGCCTTAAAGACCAAAACTATACCGTCATTGCCAATATCCCATACTACCTATCAGGACTCCTTTTCCGAAGTATTCTCGAATCAGAGATTCAGCCACATACCCTTGTTTTTCTCGTTCAAAAAGAGGTAGCGACCAGAATTGCTCGTGAAAAGAAAGAGTCTCTTCTTTCTCTTGGTGTAAAAGCTTTTGGAACTCCTACATATATATGTACGGTGGGGCGGGGGCACTTCGTGCCCCCGCCCAAAGTCGACTCCGCCATCATCGCCATACGTGGCATTTCTCGCGCAAAATTCAAAAACCTTTCAATACCAGCGTTTTTTGAGCTTCTCCACCTTGGCTTTGGTCAAAAGCGCAAACAGCTAGTCGGGAATTTGAGCGAAAGGTACTCTAGAGTGACTATCGAAGCGGCCCTTTCTTCACTATCACTTCGCAGTGACATACGAGCGGAGGATATTTCTATCGACATGTGGATTTCTCTTGCTACTATCCTTATATCCACAGAGTAATCAACACGTTATTCTGAGACTTACCGACGCACTATCCACGCGATACACACCTTTTGTGAACAGCTTCAAGAAAGACTCGCTCTGACTGCTATACTGAATGTATATGTTAGGCAGATTGAACCCAAAAGTACTTGGCTCCGTTGTTGTTGGCGTTGCCTTGGTTGCCGGAGCTTACACGATTTCAAATTTTGGCGAACCGCGCATGCAGCAGCCAGCGAGTGTTTTGGAATCCCAAGCACCTGAGCGCGTTGCGATCGCTGTCACCGATAAGGATGAAAACGGTGTGGAAGACTGGCGCGACCAGCTTATCCCAACCCAGCCTGCTGCTATGATTACATCATCAACCTCCTACGAGCTCCCGACAACCCTCACTGGCAAAATGAGTATTTCACTTCTTGAAAACTACACCCAATCAAAAATAAATGGGCCATTTGGAAACACCCAAGACGAAGTTGTGAGCCAGGCTCTTGATGAACTGAGTGAAGGGACTCGCCAAGAGCTCTATGACACAAAAGACGTAATAGTAATGGAAACATGGACAGACGAAGACATCAAAAACTACGCAAATGCCATGGCAGGCGCCATTTTGAACAATAATGTTAAAGGCGTAAAGCAAGAAGTTGCCATCATGTACGAAGCTGTTGTAAAAGGGGATACAAAAAAAATAGAGGATCTTGCAGTAGTTACAGACATCTACAAAAGAACCCTCGATGACTCGCTTGCTGTCCCTGTACCAGCACTTTTATTGAAGCAACACCTTGATCTCATCAACTCATATAGCGCGCTCTATGGTGACGTTGATGCGATGGCAAAAACTTTCTCTGACCCGGCGGCCACACTCATGCGCTTCAAGCGCTACCAAGACGACACTCTCGGTCTCCGTCTGTCACTGGAAAATATGTATGTGTCGCTTACCCCGTACGAAAACCTGTTTGGTACATCTGATTCGGCTATATTTTTTACTAGCTTCAACCCTAGCAATAATCGAGTTCAATAAGAACCATTAATTACACGAGTATGGATACATTTTTCAAAAATTTAAAAAAAGGTCTAGTCTTCAGCATCATTTTGGTGTTTGCCTTCGTCTTTACATACGTACCACAAAACTTTAATGAGCCACCACAAGCACAGGCACTCGACTTCGACACTGATGTGATGGCAAACATTTCGACTGCTGTATCCGCCGCGGCCAATGTTACACTGACAACAAAAGACACTGTTCTCGATGGAATCTTCTATGCGATTGGAAAAACAATTATCTCATCGCTTATTGGTAGCATTATCAATTGGGTAAACAGTGGCTTCGAGGGAAGCCCCGCCTTCGTCACTGACCTCAAGCGAAGTTTGCTTGAATTTGCAGACCGAGCAGCAGGAGAGTTCATCAAAGGGCTTGGGGATGAGGGCTCGTTTATCTGTTCTCCATTCAGACTCAACATCCAAGTCGCCCTTGCGGTTGAATACCAGAGAGCTCGAGAAGGGAAGCCAATTGAGACCTGTACCCTCTCTGGCATCATAGATAACATCGAAGACTTCTATGAAGGCAACTTCGAGTCTGGTGGCTGGAAAGACTGGATTACTGTTACCTCCCGTCCCGAAAAATACACACCATATGGGCAGCTACTAACTGCACAGACAGCAATGCGAGCCGAACTCGTAAATGCAAAAGGTGAAAAACTTGTTGAAATAGACTGGGGTCAAGGATTCCTTTCTGGAAAAATTTGTGAAACAATCGAAGGTTCATCTGGACCAAAAGAGAATTGTACGATAACAAAGCCTGGTCGAGTTATCGCAGACACGCTCAATAAATCACTCGGGGCAGGACAAGACCAACTCATTGCTGCAGATGAAGTAAATGAACTCATCGCCGCGCTTATTGGTCAACTTGCAAACCAAGCTATTGTTGGCACCGCTGGTCTTCTTGGACTCTCATCAGGCACAGGGCTTACATACGGTGGGTTTAGTGCAGGTTCCTACATAGACCAAGCAATTGCTCAGTCTTCTCAAATCGTTGGCAGCACAACTAAAAGTAGTTCAATGGACACAAGCGTCTTTACAGAGTCGATTGACGTCCAAAATGATCTCATAGCTCTTGCAAACAACTACATCACCCGCCTGAACACTTACGCAAATAATAAAAATAATCCGGCAGATAAGCGTTCTAATGCACGCCTGTTTTCACAAAACGCAGCCACCGCTAGAGATAAGGCCATCGACCTCATCCCAAAGATAGAAAGCATTCGTAACGAGTACACAGCTCTAGAAGCTGAAAAGACCGCACTTGGGAATCAGCCCGCAACAGATAGTACGCGAGCTCGTCAGCAACAAATTGCCTTGCGTCAAGCGGACCTCTACAATAACTTTATTAAACTAACACCATACTCTCGACAGCAACTCACTGACTTCGAAGAGGCGTGGAAATCCATCTTCATTTAGACCATTATGAACAAGGTGCTCCAACACATAACTCGTTACACTCCTTTCTTGGGTGGTGTGTTGGTGCTTCTTGTTATACTCATTCCACACTCCGCACACGCAGGAGGACTTGTTGACGGTGTAAAAGCTGTCTACGGCGCTGTAACAGATCCACTTCTTACCTTCCAGAAGATTCTCTTTTGGCTGGTAGTGTCTGTTGGCGGTATGTTGGTGTACACATCAGGCTTCTTGATGAATGCTACCATCAATCACTTCGTCATAGGCTTTGGAAGCACATTTCTCAATTCCGGTATTGGAGTAGCGGTAGACCAGACATGGGTCATCATCCGTGATTTTGTCAATCTATTCTTCATCTTTGGTCTCGTGTATATCGGACTCAAGATGATTCTTGATAGCGACAATTCCAACACGAGACGCTGGCTTGGACACCTGGTTATTGCCGCTCTCTTGGTAAACTTCAGTCTCTTCATTACAAAAGTAGTTGTCGACTTCTCTAATCAGCTTTCTGCTGAGATTCTTGCTGGTGCTCAGATGGTAACCCCGACCGGAAAAGGAGGCACCTACGAATCAGACATAGCTGGAGCGCTCATGATGCACATGGGTATCACTTCCGTTTTCAAAGGGAGCCTCCCTGACGGAGCAGGGTTCGGCTACATCTTTGGCATGCTCATTCTCTTTATGGTGACAGCTTTTGTGTTTGCATCAGGAGCAATTCTCTTGATGATCCGTTTTGCGGTACTCAATCTTTATCTGGTGCTTTCGCCAGTGATGTTTCTCGGGTGGGTAATTGCTCCCCTGGGTGACACCATGAGTCGCTACTGGAATGACTTTCTCAAGCGCTGCTTCTTTGCGCCAATCTACTTCCTCTTCATTTACTTTTCGTTCCAGATTATCGGTGGACTCCAAGTAGCAATTAAAACAACAGGTGATGGAGCAAACGCCACCAACCTCGCCAACCCAAACTGGGCAGCAACCTTCAACGCTGATCCGTCGACACCTGTAGCTGACGCAACTACTGGGACACTTCCGTTTTTCGTACTTATCTGTATCTTCATGTTCCTCTCGCTCGTAGCAGCTGACAAACTCGGAGCTGAGGGAGCAGGGAAGGCGGTAGCTATCGGAAAACGATGGGGTACCAAGACCGCCAAATGGACAGGAGCCCAAACTGGTGGACGACTTGCTCGACGCGCCAGCTACGAAGCTGGGAAGGCCGCAAATCGAGGTCTCCGAAGCTTGCAACAAATTGACCCTGCGGCCGGAAGTAACAAATTTACTCGAGCTCTCCGTACGGGGGCACAAAAAGCTGCGCGCAGTAACGCAGTACAAAGCACCGTCGGAGCCGGTACCGAAGCGATGCAGAAGACTAAGTTTGGTATGGCTCGAACCCGTAGTGAAGAAGCGAAGTTGCGTAACCAGACAGAGACAAATGCAAACAACGCTATGGATGTTACTAAAGGTCTACGTGCCAAGGAACTTCTTGATGCTGTTGAGTCAGGCAAGATTCGAGTCAACAATCACGGCATCATTCAAGAGGAAGAACTCCACAACATGACTGACGAGCGCAAGGCCGAACTTGGTCTTACTGACCTCACAAGCTCAGACATAGCAACTAGAGATAAAGCTCGAGAAGAGCATCAGAAGCTTGTTGAAAAAATGCAACGCACTGCGGCCGACCTCAGCACTAAAGACTTTGAGGCTATGACTAGCGAACAGCAGATCGCTGTTGCGGAATTTCTCAGCGGCTCACAGACAGATGGCGTTATGAAGAGCGACAATATCTCCGACGCTCAGAAGGAGAAAATCTCAAACGCTCAAAAAGAAGCTGTTACTAAGCTAATCACTCAAAATGGAGAGATTCTTAGCGAGAAGCTATCTGACCTCAGTATTCGTCAGATTGAGATTCTTGGCGACCAGTTTGTTACTGACAATGCCCATCTGTTCACAGATAGTCAATTTGGTGAAATTAAGAAAAGTAAGAAGTTTACTGAGGGACAAGTTGGTCGTTATATTGGAAATCGAAAGGCAAAACAAGAAGAACTTATTAGAACAAACCCGGATAGTATCTTCAGACTCGGAACAGGTACTGCTTCAAATATCACAACGAGACAAACGGAGACTGTATACGGTAAATCTAGAAAAGTCGCTGATATTGCTAAAATGTCTGGCGCCGTTCTCGCTTCACCAAACGCAGTCCCATATCTTACTGTAGATGCACTAAAAGCAATTGCTAGTGGGGATAAGGAATTTGAACGCGTTTCTACACAGCAACGTGAAACTATCCTCAACAACCTTGAAGCACAACTACAGGCGCCTGGACCACTGAATCCAAATGTAGCAAAAGCACTTCACTACTTACACTCACCAAAAGGGCAAGAGGACTTCATAGGAAACTAATATGGAAATTACTAAGACACAAAGAGAACAAGCGGAAGAACGAGCAAGTGAAGTACAACTTCGCTTGTATGCTGAACCTGAAGCAGGGGAGCAGCTTTGGAACATTGCTCGCAAGTTTAGTCTCACTGAGCGCAATACCTACTACACATTTTCTCAATTAGTTGGGGACGTTGTTCTCGGCTTCTATAAGCAATCCGACATTGATGCCCTTATAGCCAACAAGCTCCCGCAAGTTCAAGGAGCGCAGCGCATCTCACTTGAGGCCGATATAAAAATCTTTCTCTATCCGCTCACCGACCCTACATACGTGGCTCCAGGCGTTACCGCCCCAGAAGCCCCCTCAGTGCCGAGTGCTCCGCAGTCTACTGCAAGACCCGAGCTCTCGGCTGAGATTAAAGAAGCTGAGCGAGAACTTGAAGAAGTACAGAGCATTCGTACCATGGCAAGCGATATGAAAGAAGCACAACACATGCCAACATACACCTCAAGCCAAGACGACCTCATTAGACCATCGACTACTTCAGCACCTCTATCAACTGGCCCAAGATGGGAAACTGACAGTCATTCATAAAAACACCCTACACCACCATGTATAATGGTGGTGTATGCGTTTTGAGGTACCGCAATTCATTGAGATTGAAGACAAGATCTTTGGACCACTCACCTGGCGACAGTTCCTCTACCTCGGCGGGGGACTTGGCGCTGCGGTGGTGATGTTTCTCGTACTTCCCTTTATCTTCTTTGTCATCTTTGGGATACCTCTTGCACTTCTTTCAGCAGCACTTTCATTCTATCCTGTGAACAGCCGGCCATTTTCTATATTTTTGGAAGCGCTAGTAAGCTATGCTACCAAGCAAAAACTCTACCTCTGGCGAAGAAAAGAAGAAGCTACCTACAAAGTCACTGAAGAAATGTCTGATGTCAATCAACACACACCTATCACACGCAGCAAGAAGACTAATGATATCGCCTCACTTTCAAGAAAACTAGAATTACAAGCTATTCAAAAACAACAGTAAGTATGCCAAATCCCCAAGCACGTACCCAAGACTTTGTTTCGGTGAAAGATATTAAAGACAATGTCGTCATTCAAAAAAACGGTCAGTTGGTGATGGTCCTCCTAGCTTCGTCTATCAACTTTGCACTCAAGTCATTCGACGAGCAACAGGCAATTTTGCAGCAATTTCAGTCATTCCTGAATACACTGGATTTTTCACTTCAGATCCACATGCAATCACGAAAGCTGAACATCGAACCCTACCTCGATGTACTTGCTGGACTCGAGGACAAGCAGGACAATGACCTCATGCGAATTCAACTTAAAGAGTACATCGCTTTCATTCGCTCATTTACCGTCGATGTTGAAGTGATGAGTAAAAGCTTCTTCGTCGTTGTGCCGTATACTCCTGGCGTATCCATCGGCAAAGGGATCAGCTTCCTCCCTGGGAAGCGAGGGGGAAACACTCTCAGCGAGAACAGTTTTGAAGAACACCGCAACCAGCTTGAGCAACGTGCAGCTCTTGTTTCAGAAGGACTTGCTCGCATTGGTGTCCGTACCATTGTCCTTGGTAAAGATGAACTTGTAGAGCTGTTTTATCACATATACAACCCTGGAGATCCAACCGGTGCAGCTCCATTAGCAGAAACTAATTAATACGTATGGGAATCTTTGATGCACTTCAACCAAAAAAGAGAGAGGATTCTAATATCTCTTTCGGGGACCAACTCCTGACTCTCACTGATGTTGTCGCTCCTTCAGCAATCAGTATTACTCCACGAGCAATCAATGTTTCTGGCGTCAACGCTCGTGTCTACTACGCGGTTTCATACCCTCGTTTTCTCAATGAAGGCTGGTTGGAACCAGTACTCAACCTCGCGCGGGAGGTTGATATATCTATTTTTATTCATCCTATTGACACTGCCGAGACACTTAAGAAGTTTCAAAAAAAGGTAGCTGAGGTGCAGAGCCAAATTAACATGAAAGAAGAGCGAGGAGAGGTGCGTGACCCTCAACTCGAAGCAGCGTATCAAAATCTTGAAGATCTCCGCGACAAACTTCAGCAGTCAGAAGAGAAGCTCTTTAATGTCGGATTTTACCTTGCAATCTACGGCAATGACGAGACTGTTATAAATAAGGCCGAAAACGACATTCGAGGAATCCTTGATGCTCGACTTATTACTATGAAGCCAGCGCTCTTCCAACAGGAACAGGGCTTTAAGAGTGTCATTCCACTTTCAAACGATGAGCTTCTCGTACACAGCAAATTCAATTCTTCACCACTCTCAAGCTTCTTCCCATTTACTTCATTCGACCTCACCTCAGACTCGGGAATTCTCTATGGTATCAATCGTCACAACTCTTCTCTCGTTCTCTTCGACAGATACAGCCTCACCAACTACAACTCAGTGACTTTTGCTACTTCCGGAGCAGGGAAGTCATACGGACTCAAGCTCGAGATTCTTCGCTCACTTATGTTCGGGGCGGAAGTTATCGTACTCGACCCAGAACGTGAATATGAATATCTCGCTGAAGCAACCGGTGGCCGATTCTTTAATATCTCACTTTCATCTGACCACCACATCAATCCTTTTGACCTACCAGCACCACAGGCTGACGAAGATCCACGTGACGTCCTTCGCACACACGTCATTGAGCTTGTCGGACTCTTTAGACTTATGCTCGGCGGCCTCGCTCCTGAAGAAGAAACTCTCATCGATCTCGCCATCCAAGAGACCTACGCCCTTAAAGACATCACTGGTGACACCAATTTCGGCGAGCAAGAACCCCCATTACTCTCAGATTTTGAAATGGTACTCGCGGGCATGGACGGTAGCCAATCCCTCCTTAATCGCCTCCAAAAATATACCTCTGGCACCTGGTCGGGCTTTATGAATAAGCCTACCAACGTCGACGTCAACCAGAAGTTTGTTGTCTTCTCACTCCGTGATATGGAAGATGAACTTAAAACCATCGCGATGTATATCATCACCAACTTCATCTGGAGCTCAGTCCGCCGTCGACTCGCAAAGCGACTCCTTGTTATCGATGAAGCTTGGTGGATGATGAAATCAGAAGATACCGCATCATTCCTCTTTTCTCTCGCAAAGCGAGGACGTAAGTACTACCTTGGTATCGCCACCATTACACAAGACGTGGATGACTTCCTTCGCTCCCCGTATGGTGTCCCAATGATTACCAACTCTTCAATCCAGCTTCTCATGAAGCAATCACCAACTGCTATTGATAATATTCAACGAACCTTCAACCTCACCGACGAAGAAAAATTCCTGCTGCTCGAATCAAACGTGGGGGAGGGGATATTCTTTGTGGGACTCAAGCATGTCGCTATCAAGATTATTGCTTCGTACACCGAAGACCAAATCATCACCTCAGACCCATCTCAACTTCTCCAAATCCGACAAGCGAGAGCTGAACTCCAATCAAGCCGAGTGTAGTACAATGTCCGTATGCCCGAAGGAGGGAACCAGAACATACGAAATATCACAAAACAAAACGACACACTTCGTCCACGCGATGCTGCTGTTCGTGACGATAAAGCACGCCCCGGTCTTTCAAATCGTCGTATTATTGTAGATACAAAACCTGTACCGTATGAATCTGAAATAGCAGTCAACACTCCAACAAATGAACGGTATGCTCAGGAGGCATACCAAGAAAATCTCCTCAGTTCTCAGACTCGAAATGTTCAGACAATGCAAAGGAAACGGGCCGAGAACGAAGAGTCTGAGAAAAGACGAAGCGCACCAAGTCGGTCAAAAAGCATAGAGTCTGTACTCAGAAGTAAGCCTGGCATCAAAAAGGCTGTTTCAGATATCCGAAAGATTATCGATGATGAGAACGAGGTGATTCTTGTAAGTAAACCTCCGAAAATGCCCAGTTTTCCAATCCTTATCGTGCTGATGGCAATTTTTAAAGATGTTATAGATTTTTTAAATCTTACGATTATAGCTGCACCCATACCCATCATTGCTAGTTTTATTGTAGGAATGGTGCTTTTCTTTTGGGTGCTTGGAAAGGCGAGTGGGGGATGGTGGAAGAAGAAACTTATCAAGTGGCTCTGGAAACGCTATGTTATAGCTCTTGTTGTTGAACTCATTCCGCTTGTGAATATAGTTCCAACCACCACCATCTTCATCCTTCTCGCTCATTACCGAGAGAAAAAGATAGTCAAAGCAATAAACCTCGCCTTAGAGCAGCTAAGAAAAGCTGGTTTTGCCGAAATTAGAGAGTAGTCTACATATTGCTGAAGAAAAGAAGAAAAAGGTTCTTTTTGTCTGCTATCATAGAGCTATGAGGTATCTGTATATTGCTTTTTTCCTCCTTGCCAGCCCGCTGTTTTCCTATGCGCAATTTTCTGCTGACGGAATGCTCGGCACAAACCTCTCCATCCAGAGCATGCCCGAGTACCCATCTCCTGGAGAAGCGTTTGAACTTTCAATAGATGACTACGGCGGGGGAGCGTACGGAGCTGAAATACTCTGGTACAGAAATGACACCCTCATCCCCAATACGGCAAATGCTCGGAAAATTACCTTGACGGCTGGAGATGTGGGTGTAAAGGAAGTAATAAGCGTCGTCTTTAAAAAATCAAACGGCGTGACGAACACTCTGAAGAAGGAATTTACTCCAATGTTCCTTGATATCATTGTTGAACCGCAGACACACGTCCCTGGTTTCTATCAAGGCCGAGCTCTTGCCAGCGTCGGCAGCACCGTGAACCTCACCGCACTTCTCAGTGATGGAGAGACACTGATTAAGCGCGACCTCGTATACCTATGGAAATACAACCTCACTGTAATTGAAGGCGGTCCACTCAGAAACAGGAACGAGGTCTCTTTCAAAATGCCTCAAGATAGCTACACGGTAGTTTCTGTGCAAGTATCAACCCCAAGCGGAGAAATCTTAGCAAAGGAATCTACCATTATTCCATTAGCAACTCCTGAAGTTCACTTCTATGAAGTGAACGCTCTTTACGGGGTTGAGCTAAAAACAATCACTGGCGACTTTAACATGATTGCAGACAGCGCAACCATTGTTGCAGAACCTTACTTCATCGATTCAAACACTTTTAATTATCCAGATATTTTGGAATGGAAGATAAACAACAGCGCAGCAAGAAGCAACAGTAGCAACCCTTATATAATCACCCTACAAAAGACAGGCGACCCTGGAGCAGCAACGCTTGATTTCCATGTTCGAAATACTGACATCCTCCTTCAGGGCGCAAAAAATCAAATAAAGATCAACATCTAATTTATGAAACGCTGGCTATTCATCATTGGCATACTTATCATCTTGATTCTTGCAGGAGCTTGGATTTTTCTCCTCTTAGCTAGCGACGAAACCAAACGTGACATCTACAACACGTTTGGTTTTACGGGCGAGACGGAAGATGGTGTTGTTGAAAATATAATCGACACTTTACTTCCTGGACTCCCTCCAGAACGTGTACCCCTTCGCCAACTAACCACCAGAAGGGTAGCAGGGTATACAGAAGTCCAAAAAGCGAGCTCAACACCAGAGATGTACTTCGTTGAAGCAGGAACAGGATATGTCTATACTCTAAATCTACAAGACGGAAGCGAACGGCGACTTTCAAACATCACTATTGTTGGGGCCAGGGAAGCCAGAATAACAAAGGATGGAAAATATGCGATTGTTAAGTCGGGAGACTTAGAAACAGGAGTCGCCACTATTGTAAAATTGTCTGAGCAAGAGGTCCAGTCCAGCGATCTTTTTGACACTGTCATTGATTTTACTATCACTGATGAAAACATTCTTTTGTACACAACGTACGTGGGAAATGATGTTACGGCACGTTCCTATGACCCTGAAAGCAAAGCTACAAAAACGCTCTTCACCGTGCCATTTAACGCAGCAACTATTTTGTGGGGGGAGGGAATTGATACAGCTCACTATGCATATCCAAAGACAACTCGAGAGCTCACTGGCCACCTGTATAAATTTGAAGATAACACAATTCAAAGAGTCGCAATAACTGGATATGGTCTTTCTGTCATGAAAGCCGAGGATTCACTCTTATTTAGCAAGATTAACGATGGGCGATATAAAAGTTTCACTCTACAAACTGACAGTAACGAACAAAAAGATATGCTCATCTCATTCTTTCCTGAGAAGTGTGCACCATCTAAAGAAAACTCCTTTGTTTACTGTGCAAACAGTACAGAACTTGAAGACGGAAGTTTTCCTGACGCTTGGTACCGTGGAGCAGTATCTTATTCCGACAATATTTGGCGATTTGATACAAGAACAAGCGACGCTACGTTCGTATACGATACATTCTCTGCTGCGCAACGTGAAATCGATGTTATCTCTCCATTTATGAGCGACAATACCATGAGTTTCTATTTCAAAAATAAAAATGACCAAACTCTTTGGGTATATGATCTTACCTTTACTGATAACAACTAGCGCATGAGAACTCTACTATTCACAATATTTTTAACAATCGGCACACCTCTGTTTGCATTTGCTGCCCAAAAATACACGCCACTTGTAAACATTCCAGGAGTTACAGACTCAGCAGGGGGGACCTCCTTTGAGGACTACGTCAATTTCTTATACGCCGCTTCTATCGCTATCGCGGCCTTACTGGCGGTCATAAAAATGATTATTGCGGGAGTAAAGTACATGATGACTGATATTGTCACAAGTAAGAGCGATGCAATAGGTGATATTAAAGGAGCCCTCATTGGACTACTTATAATTTTAGGGGCTTTCATCGTACTTGAAACAATCAATCCTTACCTCACAAAGGGAAATATAGAATTCCAAAAACTGCCAGAGCGACCGAAGATATTTACACGACCTTCAGTTGCGTCAATAGACAGACTTAGTTCTGAGGATTCTTGTGCTGCAGAAACAAAATCAGACACGACGAGAGATCGAATCTTTACCATCAACACAAGTAACTGTCAGCCAGCTGACGATCCTGCGCGAGTTATTAGTGGTTTTAGAGAAAAGTGCACTGAGTTAAAGGGTACAGTAACTGAAGTTGAAGGCTCTGGAGGTAAAGGATTCCAATGTAAGGCAGCTCTTTTCGCAGAAACATTTAAAGCAAGCGAATACGGCGACGGCGGACTAAACGGAGTTAACTTAGACGATGCTTATGTTCATTACCAAGGAAACCTTGCCACCTACGACGCAGAAGGTTTTTGTAAGAAAAAATACCCAACAACAAGCCTTAGTGACTGTCTAAATGATGTTGAAGATGCTTTCATAAATGATGACGACTTCTGGAGTGCAGGGGCAGGTAATGCGTATTGTGAAAACAACGCTGGAAAAGCTGAAGGTAGATTTGGCTGTAAATTACCGCTCAGGACACTTACTTATGATGAGGCAGAAGCAATGTACAGACGTGAAAACCCTGGAGCAGGAGACGATTATGACATTGATAGTGATGACTATGAGCTTATGTGTGGTAAGTGGTCGAATAATACAGCTGAATTTATAGACACACACAAAAGCGGTGACGCTGCGGGAAGTGACTATATGTGTGTTACCTACTAACGATGCTTCCTTACGTAGAATTCTTGCGCGATAGCAACAAGATTTGAGACGAAGAAGTAGAGTGCGATTGCGGCTGAAATCGTGTACGCGATGAAGACAATAAGGATCGGCATGACGTACTTCATTTGTACGTGCATATTGCGTGTGAAGTCTTCTTTAAAATTAGGCGCAGCGTCAGCTTCTCGAGGCGGAAGCTTTGGCAATGTCATACTGGTAAAGATGTACTGCGTTACACCCGCCGCAAATGCGAGAAGGATACTTCGACTCGCAATATCAAACATGCCAAGAAAGTTCATTGAGACAGTCACTGGCTCAGGGATGAATGAGTAGAGGAGGGAAGTGTTAATAGCTGGAAGTGCAATGCCACCACCATTTGATACCGCAAAGTACAGCGCAATGACAATCGGAATTTGAAGGAAGATGAGGAGAATGCTCGCAAATGGGTTGAGATTGGCTTCTTTGTAGATAGCCATCATGGCGCGGGCCTGTTCCTCACGATTATCTTTGTGCGTCTCTTTAATCTCCTTTAGCTTTGGCTCAATCTCACGCATGATTTTCTGCGTTTTCGCAGCCTTAATAGAAAGAGGAAGAAGCACCATCTTTACCACAACAACTGTCGCGATAATAGCGAGACCTACATCGCCACCACGGACCACATCGACAAAAAAGACGAGAGTATTGTAAATCGGGTCAAAAAAGATGGTGTGCCAAATATATGAAAACATAAACGCTATTCTACGCAGTTTTCTTCATTCGTCCAATGAGTGCTTCTATCTCTAGCCCTGCCTCATGTTTGGTGAGCGTACTAAAGGAGGGCTTTACGTGCACAATATAGACACCGCCAATTGCTCTAAGTGTTTGGAGTCTTGCATAAATTCGACGACGAATCTTATTTCGCGTAACAGCTAACTTGGAAACTTTCTTACTTACCACCACCGAGCCATGGAAGGTGGGGTGGGGGACATAGACGAGAGTGAGGTGGGTAGAGTGAAACCGCCGTCCCGTCTTAAAGAACTGGAGGAAATCTGCTCGAGCTACGCGCTCACTTTTTTTCAACATAGAAGTATTATAACGAAAAAAAGCTCTAGCGAGCCTTTTTTACAGTGAGCTGTGCGCGTCCTTTGCGACGGCGAGCCTGGATGATTTTCTTTCCAGAAGTGGTTGCAGTACGAACCAAAAACCCGTGAGTGGTGGCTCGCTTGCGCTTACTTGGTTGATAGGTTCGTTTTGACATAAGTGGCACTACTATACATGAACTCAAAAATATTTCAATAGCACCCGAAGTTATGCACCATTATGCACAGGTTGTTCACAGTTGCGTTTTTTGAATCAAAAATGACTCTTCGTTTTGCACCTATTTTAAAGAAAATTTTACACTTTTCCACACCCGGGTATAATTCTTGGTACATCTTATTTCGGTGTTCTTGAATCCTATGAATCTGGTATCACACAGTACTCAAAATCGTATTGTCCAAACAAAACAAATCGACGTTAAACAGTTATGGGATGATGCTCTCGTCAAAATCGAGCTCTCAATCACCGCAGCCAACTTCAAAACCTGGTTTCGAGATACCCACATCGTCTCAATTGAAGATGGTACCGCCACTATTGGTGTCCCGAGTGTCTTCGTGAAAGACTGGCTCCAAGACAAGTTCCAGACCATGATCCTAAAGACGCTTCGTGACCTCACACCACACATCAGAAGTATTGAGTACGTCGTCGTACAGCGTAACGAAAAGAAGCAGGAGGCCAACAAGAACCAAACTATCAACGCCGCCCTTCCTCTTGAGGACTACTACGTCAACAAGAGTGACAACCTTAATCCGAAGTACTCGTTTGAGAACTTCGTGGTCGGTCCATACAACGCCCTTGCTCATGCCGCTTCAAAGACAGTGAGTGAAAAGCCTGGTATCACCTACAATCCACTCTTCATCTACGGAAAAACTGGTCATGGTAAGACTCACCTTATCCAAGCAGTAGGGAACCAGGTCAAGAAGACTGGAAAGAAAGTCTTCTATGTTACCAGTGAACGCTTCGCGGTTGATTACATGAACTCACTTCAGAGTGGTACTGCTAACAGTTTTAAAGATAAGTATCGACAGTACGATGTTCTTATTATGGACGATGTGCAGTTCTTGGCCACAAAGGAGAAGACACAAGAGGAACTCTTCCACCTCTTTAATGCTCTTCACGACAACAATAAGCAGATTGTTTTCTCAAGTGACATTCACCCAGCGCTTCTTGGTGGACTTGAGGAACGTCTTCAGTCTCGTTTCCAACAAGGAATGATTGTTGATCTTCCAGCTCCTGACCTTGAATCACGCATTGCTATCCTCAAAGCAAAAGCGGCTCAAAACAGCATCGTTCTCTATGACGATGTGGTTGAGTACCTGGCTCAGAACATTGAAGGTAATGTGCGCGAACTTGAAGGTGCCCTCAACACCATTATGTGTCAGTCACAACTTCTCGGTCGCACCCTTTCCGTCGAAGAAGTCCGCCTTATTATCAAAAACAGCTCACGTCCGCGAAAAACCCTCGCCATCTCTGATGTTGTTGATAAGATTGCTCGCTACTACGACATTGAACCAGCGAGTATTTATGAAAAGACAAGACGTAAGGAGGTAGTGAAACCACGTCAAATCATCATGTATATTCTTCGTGAAGATTTTCAAATCTCATACCCAGCCATCGGTAAGAAGCTTGGTGGACGAGACCACACCACCGTTATTCACTCATGTGAAAAAATAAAAGAAGAGTTAAAGAAGGGAGGGGAATTGGAAGAAGAAATCACCCAGGTAAGAATGTTGCTGAAATAAAAAATGAGCCGTACGGCTCATTTTTTATTTATCCACAAAAGGTATGGATAAGTCATTTGTATTGCTGTGAATTAAAGAAATTATGTTATGTAAAAGTCCGTGGATAGGTGAAAAATTCTGGGGGTAGTAGTAAAGTTTTCCCCACAAAAATAACGACCCTCGCACTATTCCCACCCTAATTAACACCCGGTACGCACCTTTACCACAGACATGCTGTCTATCTGTGCACAATTCTGACCTTAAAGTACAACATGAATTGGGCTTTTGCACACTTCCACAGGACTAATAATAAAGACTAAAATGGTGTATAAATAGAAAATCTATGGAAGTTATTGTTCCCTACACTGAACTTAGTAAAGCGCTTGAAATTGTTGGTCGAGTAAGTAGCAAAAATCTTACCTTGCCAGTTCTTCAGTGTGTTCGGATTGAAGCGAGAGGAGAAGAATTGGTTCTCGAAGCCACCAATCTTGAAATTAGTATTTCAGTTCCAATTAAAGGAACTGTCGTAGAAGAGGGGGTTGTTGCCGTGCCTTCACAGACACTTCTACAAAGTATCCAGTTTATTTCACAGAAGGAGGTTACTCTTCGGGTGGAGGAGGGGGTGCTGCAACTAGAAACAACGAATTCAAATACTTCAATCAAAACATTTCCAACTGATGAATTTCCGATTATTCATCATGTGATTGGAGAGGAGATTACCATTAATGCGAGTACATTTGCGTACGGTATCAAGAGTGTTGCTTTTGCTGCGTCGGTAACTTCGATTAAACCTGAACTCGGAAGTGTGTTTGTTCAACAGAAGCAGGAGCATACACTCACCTTTGTGGCGACAGACTCATTCCGTCTTATGGAAAAGACAGTGTCTCAAAAAGGGATTGTGCTCGATCAATCATTTATGATTCCCCACAAGAATGCACTTGAGATTGCTCGTGTGTGTGACATGGTTGAGGAAGATGCCAAAATGATTGTGACTGAAAATCAGTGTGCCCTCATGTTTCCGTCAGGCGTGTACATTTCTTCAAGACTGGTGACAGGTAGTTTTCCTGACTACGTACAAATTATTCCCAAAGAGTTTGTGTCACATGTGGTAGTGCTTAAGGAGGATTTACTTCGCTCATTTAAAAAGACCAACATTTTCTTAAATAAATTCCGCCAAGTGTCACTTACTATTACTGATAGTAATCTTACAGTAGCTTCAAACAATAATGAGGTGGGACACACTACTGACACTATTCGTGCTGACGTAGAAGGGCAGGAGCTTACACTCAACTTCAATCAGCAGTACGTGATGGATCCACTTCAGTATATCCAAGACGATTCTGTGAAACTTAGTTTTGCTGGGATTGGACGTGCGGTCATTATGCAGGGTGTTAGTGATAAGTCGCTTCGATATCTTGTAATGCCAATGAATAAGTAACATGAAGAAGAAAGACCCTAGTGAAAACAAAGAACAGCTAGGGCGCCTCCTGGAGCGCTACAAGGTGTTTTTAAAGCCACCACAAGCTTCGGTGGAAAAGGAGTGCTTACAGGTCATTTCTGAGGTAACAGGGATTATGCTTCGAAGTGACCAGGTGTCATATACAGTTGCTACAAAGACGTTATACATAAAAGCCCCGAGCTTATTGCGTTCGGAGCTTTTACTTAGGCGTGTGGAGCTTCTGGAGGCTTTTAAGGGGCGCTTAGGGGGAGGTTCTGCGCCTTCAAGTATTCTCTAGTTTCTGTCTGTTTCAGGAGTTTCGTCATCTCTGTTGTTGCGACGAGATGATCGTGGCTCTTCTTCAGTTGAGCTGGCGGTAGTGCTGGTTGCGTATGTACCAAACGTTTGCTCTTTCCATTGTTGGACACCGTATTCCCAGTATTTATACTGACCGTCGCTTGAAGGGTTGCTGGGGTATGGTCCCCGAGGGTCGTTTCGGTCCACGTAGTGAAGGATTGTGTGGATGTTGTTGTAAATGTCTTGGAACTGTAATTTACTTTCCTCACTACTACTTGCTGCTGTTTGGATTAAGAGGCTGGCATCTACATAGTTTCCAGCAAGGACGGGTTTTACGTCAGTTGGTATATAAGGTTGAGTAAAGCTCTCTTTCTCTTTTTTGGTAAGTGCGATATCCATAAACTCTCTCCACATTGGGGTTGTGATAAGTCCTGAGAGTCCGCGCATTGGGGTGTTGTCGTTGTTGCCACACCAGGCACCTACAGCAATAGTTGGCGAGTATCCCATAATCCACGCATCGCGGAAGTTGTTGGTACTACCTGATTTTGCAGCTACATCGTAGTCGTTAAACTTAAGAAGATTATTCGCTCCCCATAATGGAGTGCGAGCGACATTGTCTGAGAGTACATCACTTATCATGTTGGTGACATTTTCATCAAGGATGCGCTCTTCTTTTACTTGTGTTTCTTCAATAATATTTCCCTGAGTATCTTCTATACGAAGAATGGTGCGTGGTTCAGCACGGACACCTTTGTTTGCGAATACACCATACGCGTATGTCATATCAAGAAGTTTTACTTCGCCACCTCCAAGTACGAGCGTAAGTCCGTATCGGTCAGGATTACCAAGGGTCGTGATACCCATATCAGCTGCAAGCTTAAGGGCGTCGTGGATACCTACCAAGTAAAGAGTCTTAACGGCTGGGATATTCATCGACTGCGCGAGCGCGTTGCGCATACTGACTGGCCCTGAGGTTTGATTGTTATGGTTATTTGGTGAGTAGCACGGTAGGTCATTACTCATGTCCCACGGTTCACAGTTGGTCGAGAACTGTGTCTTTACATCAAATAGGGTGGTTGTAGGGAGGTACCCTTCCTTGAAGGCTTGAGCGTAGATAAACGGCTTAATAGAAGAGCCTGGCTGGCGGTTGGCGAGGGTGAGGTTAAAGTTTCCATCTACTTCTTCATTGAAGTAGTCACGTGAACCAACCATCACAAGGAGGTCACCCGTCTTTGGGTCCGTGGCTACAAGTCCGGCGTTGTCAGCGCTAAATTTTTCGGTGTTAATTGCCGCTTTTTCAGCTACGATTCGCTCAGCTTCTTTTTGGAGCTCCCAATCAAGAGTTGTGACCACCTTGAGTCCACGTTCAGCGAGAGCTTCTTCACCATATTTCTCGGCCAAGATTTCGCGGATGTACATCACAAAGTGTGGGGCTTTGATACCACTGACAAGCTGGGGCTCAAACTCAACCACTTCGTTTTTGGCAGCTTCATATTCTTCAACGGTGATGTAGCCATTCTCACGCATTTTTTCAATGACGAGCTTTTGGCGAGCGTCGAGGTCAGCTCGATTGTTTCCGTATGGAGAGAGGTAGGTGGGTGCTTGGGGAATAGCGGCGAGGTAAGCAGCCTCACCAATGGTGAGGTCTTTGGCGGAGGTATTAAAGAAAGCTTTGGCTGCTTCTTCAACACCGTAGATGGTGCCACCGTATGGGGATTCATTGAGGTAAATTTCAAGAATCTCATCCTTTGTCTTTAGCTGCTCGAGCTTGAGAGCAAGAATTGCTTCCTTTGCTTTACGGGTAAATGTCTTTTCTCGTTGGAGAACTGAGTTTTTGATTACCTGCTGGGTGATGGTGGAGCCTCCTTGGCCAAGCCCACCTTCTTGGACGTTTGAGATGGCGGCACGAAGAATCGCTTTCACATCAATACCCATGTGACTGTAGAACTGGTCGTCTTCGATAGCGACCGTAGCTTCTTTTACATGTTCTGAGATTTGGTCGAAGGGAACAACAGTACGCCTCACATCTTGGTGAAGGTCGTAGAGCATTACTTCACCCGTGCGATCGTAGATTTTTGTTGATTGGAGTACACGACGTTCTTCAAAAGAAGAAAGGTCAGGTATTTCAAGGGTGGCGAGCCAAATAATAATCGCTGCCATTACTAATATAAGGCCAGCAAAACCAAAGATAAGTACGTCGATTACTATCTCTTTGCGGCCTCTTTTAAAGGTGAAACGCTTTTTCATACAGTTCTTATACAGCCAATACTAGCATGAGTTGTCTAGACAAAATAATACGATTATGTGCTAAAGTTATTTCACTATGAGTTTGAGTAAAGAGCTTGAAAATAGGGGTTTTATTCACCAGTGTTCAGCTGAAAGTCTTGCCGAAGTGCTCGACGGGCCGAAGCGAACCATCTATCACGGAGTGGACCCAAGTGCAGATTCGATTCAGGCCGGAAACTTCGCTTCCTGGATGCTTTTGAGTCGCCTGGTAAAGTCGGGACACAAGGTAATTCTTCTTATTGGTGGAGGTACTGGGATGATTGGGGACCCTAAGCCTGATGTGGAACGACCTCTTACTCCGCCGGAGGTTGTCGCAGAGAGGGTTGAGAAGCTTAGGGTACAAGCAAAGCGCCTTTTGGGTGAGGAGGTAATATTTGTAAATAATCACGATTGGCTCGGCTCATTGAAACTTATCGACTTCCTTCGTGACATCGGGAAACATTTCACTGTTAATGAATTGATTAAGAAAGACGCGATTGCAACTCGCCTCAAAAGTGATAATGGTATTTCATACACCGAGTTTGCATACCCACTACTTCAAGGGTACGACTTTCTTGAGCTCCACCGCACCTACGGATGTGACGTACAGGTGGGAGGGTCTGATCAGTGGGGCAATATCATTGCAGGAGTAGATTTGGTTCGTAAGAAGGAGCAGAAGACTGTCTATGCCATTACCATCCCACTCATTATCGACAAAACGACAGGGAAGAAGTTTGGAAAGAGCGAAGGTAACTCCGTTTGGCTTGATGGAGAGAAAACATCTCCATTTGCTTTCTATCAATTCTGGCTCAATGTGGCAGATGAGAATGTGGTTGATTACCTAAAAATCTACACCTTCCTTTCTCTTGAAGAGATTGCTGTATTAGAGGAGGAGCTTAAGACAAATCCCGGGGCCCGAAAGGCTCAGCGGGTGTTGGCAAGCAAAATTACGGCGACAGTACATGGTAGTGAAACTGCTAAAACAGTTGCTAATGTCTCAGACGTTATCTTTGGAAGTCGTACTCTTCATGAAATGGAGAAGGGTGAGCGAGAAATTTTGGTACGTAACGCACCTACCAGTAAAGTGACGCTAGGGACTTCTATTGTGGATGTTCTTGTAGAGACTGGGCTGGCTTCAAGCAAGCGAGAGGCACGAACATTTGTTGAGAGCGGGGCTGTCTCGGTGAACGCTCTTAAGTGTATTGAGGCTAGCGATGTGCTTGAAGAGAGGATGTTTACTGACGGACTTGCGGTTCTGCGTCGAGGAAAGAAGCAGGTGCATATCTTGGAGATGTAAGAATCAAAAAACTGCTTCCAAATGGAAGCAGTTTTTTGATTCTTACATCTCATCCACATCGTCGAAGCTGTCGTAGTCGACGTCTTCTGCGTCGTCCTCGAGACTTTCGTCGCTATCTAAGTCTTCCTCGTCTTCCTCATCTTCTTCCTCACCTGCTTTGTCTTCTTCAAGGAGGCCAAAACCTTCCATGTCGTCTTCAAGAGCATCTTCATCATCGCCTACTTCATCAAGTAGATCGTCGTCGAGTGATGCAGAATCTTCGTCCCCATCCACTTCTTCATCCTCTACGAATTCATTATCCTCGTCATCTCTAAGAAAAATCATACTTATTGTTTTACGATTTGTTTATAACAAAGAAACTCTACTATTCCAAGTGGCGATGTTTCTTTCGGGGGATTTTACTAGGTGTCGTCAAAACCCGCAAGTGT
>JBDLTL010000004.1:0-54109 GCA_039799085.1 Candidatus Parcubacteria bacterium
GCAAGCTTCCGACCCTCACCCTCGAGAAAACTGTGGTCAATGACCACAACGGTCCAGCAACTGAGGCTAGCTTCACACCATCGATTGATGCGGTCGCTACTACTTGGGATACACCAGTCACGCTCGCGATTGGTGCACATACAGCGTCAGAAACAACCCTCGACACCTACACTGCAGGCGCATGGGGCGGACAGTGTGCGGCTGATGGCTCCGTTACGCTCGCGTACGGTGATAACAAAGTCTGTACCATCACAAACGACGACAAGCCTGGCGAAATTCACGGCATGAAGTTCAATGATGAGAACGGCAACGGAACCAAAGATGATGGGGAGGTCGGACTTGAAGATTGGACTATCTTCCTTGATGAAAATGACAACGACGTGCTTGATGGTGACGAAGTTTCAACTGAAACTGGCGCTGATGGGCATTACAGCTTCACCGGCCTCGCTCGTGGTACCTACACTGTGCGTGAGCAAGGTCAGTCAGGTTGGTATCAGACCACTCCAAATCCAGCTGACATCGACCTCGATAATAACGAAGTGGTGGAAGACATCGACTTCGGCAACTACGCTATCAAGGCACTTGAAGTCACAAAGAGTGCGAGGACCAGCTTCACTCGTACACACAACTGGACTATCGAAAAGCTCGTCGATGACTCAGAAGTAAACCTCTTCGAAGGTGACTCACAAACCGTCAATTACGACGTAACTGTCACCAAGACCGGCTACACCGACAGTGCTTGGTTGGTTGAAGGAGAAATTACTATCACCAATCCAAATGTTCCAGCGGGACTCGTGGCAAGTGTTACTAATGTCGCTGATATCGTCGGTGCGCTCGGAGCCGCAACAGTCACTTGTCCAGACGGACTCGCGCAAGAACTGTCAGCTGGTGATGAGCTCATCTGTACCTACACGCTCAGTCCAGAGGAGGGTACTAATGTAACAAACACCGCCACAGTGACCACAACCGGCCTCGTGCCAGGTGGCGGAGGGACAGCACCAGTGGTCTTTGGTGACCCAACTACTGTCATTGATGATTCAATCAACGTCACTGATACCTACGAAGGTGCTTTGGGAGAAACCGACACCTCTACTACTTTCGAGTACGATCGTCCGCTTACTTGTGGTAGCGAGGAAGGTGAGTATGAAGGTCTTGGTAACCAAGTACCAAACACCGCGACCATCACCGAGACTGGTGCTGACGATAGTCAAACTGTCACAGTGAACTGTTATGGTCTCACAGTCCGAAAGACAGCCAACACTTCATTTACAAAGACTTGGAATTGGGACATTGACAAGACCAGTACCACAAGCGTCCTCAACCTCGCACCTGGCCAAACATACCCTGTCTACTACGAGGTGGAGGTCACAGCTTCACCAACTGATAGCGACTGGGCGGTTGCAGGAACAATCACCATCGTGAATCCAGCTCCAATGCCTGCGGTGTTGAGTGATGTGAAAGACATGCTTCCTGCTAACATCGAAGCGAATGTGAATTGTCCAGCGCTTACGGTGCCGGCTAATGGCTCGCTCGAGTGTCCGTACACAGCGTCACTTCCAAGTGCTGGCGATCTCATCAACACCGCTGAAGTGACCACTGATAACGGTACCGTTTACACAGGTACTGCGAATGTAAGCTTCGTCGGTGCGACCATGACAGAAATCGACGAGTCAATTGAGGTGACTGATGACAAGTACGGTCCACTCGGTACTGTGCTTGCAAGCAACGCACCGCACACATTCAAGTATGTACAGAACATCGGTCCATACGAATCAACGACTTGTGGTACTACACAGCAGTTTGATAACACTGCTGAGCTTACCACCAACGACAGTGGAACAGCTGCAGACGATACTGTGAGTGTCGATGTAAATGTCCGATGTACTTGTAGCCTCACACAGGGTTACTGGAAGACACACAATGACAGTTTCCGTGGTGGAGCGCCTGCTGATGAAAACTGGTTCAATCTACCAGGCGCACCATCACTTGGAGAAAACACACTCTTCTTTGGAACTGGTGTGACCTGGTACACAACCTTCTGGACAGCACCAAAGGGTAATGTGTACTACAACCTTGCGCACCAGTACATGGCCGCGAAGCTCAATGTACTCAACGGAGCGTACGGACCAACAATTACAGCTGATATTGCAGCAGCAGAACTCTTGTTCAATACCTACACACCAGCACAGCTTCAGAAGCTGAAGGGTAAGACACAAGTGAATGTGAGCAAGCAATTCACTGACTTGGCAGGGAAGTTGGCTGCCTTCAATGAAGGTAAGACCAATCCAGCCGGTCACTGTAGTGAGATTCCTCAGTAGAGGAGGGGAGAGAAGTGGCGAAAGCCGGAAAAGGCGCCCTCAGGGGCGCCTTTTCCGGCTTTTCCCCTACACATATTTACATTTTACACAACTTATGTTACTATGTGTCAACTATGAAATTCGGCTTTAAAAAAGAGGAAACAGGGGAGCAGACACACTCTTTGGACACCTTACAGCGATTTGCGCTCGGGGGAATGTTTCTTCTATCGATGCTGACCTTTGTTGGCGCCAATCTTCACGCACTTTTGTGGCAATCTTCAAGTTGGCTCGTTTCAACCGTACTTCCAGCGGTGGTTGTAAAACTCACCAATGAAGAACGAGCCGATCTTGGTGCTACAATCCTCACACGTAGCGCTGTGCTCGACGAGGCTGCTCGCATGAAGGCTGAGCACATGGCTCGCAACGAATACTTCTCACACTATGCACCAGATGGTACATCACCATGGTTCTGGTTTGATAGAGCCGGATATGTGTACGCACACGCTGGCGAAAACCTCGCAATTCACTTTACTGATTCAACTGAGGTTGTTGAGGCATGGATGGATTCTCCGACTCACCGCGACAATATTGTTAGTGGTAAGTACACCGAAATCGGTGTTGGTACCGCTAAAGGTATGTACGAGGGCTACGAGACCGTGTATGTGGTGCAGCTCTTCGGTGCACCGGCTGCAAAGCCTGTTGTGAAGACTGTTGTACAAGCTCCAACTCCAATTCCAACTCCTGAACCGGCTCCTGTGGTCGCTGAGACTGAACCAGAGGTGCCAGCTGTGGCTGGTAGCGAAATCGAGGTCCCTGAGCCAGTAGAAGTAACTGGTATCGAAGAAGTGCCAACTACAACAGAAGAATCTGAAATTGTCGTAGTGCCAGCGCCAACAGAAACAACCTCTCCAGCAGATGAAGATGTGGTGGTGGTTGAAAAAGAAATGGTAGCCACTTCTTCTGGTCTTGCGGTAGCAAATATCACAGAACCTCCATCAAAAGACTCTGTCGGTCCAGCTGGTCTCGCTACTGAGCCGAGTAAACTCCTTCAGATTGCTTATGTCCTCTTTGGCTTCATTGTGGTCGGACTCCTTCTTGCGTCTGTTGTCCTTGAGGCAAGACGTAATCACTATAGGCAAGTAGCGTACGGATTTGGTCTGCTCGCTATCATGGGAGGGTTGTGGTACGTCCACAATCTCCTTACGGCCGGAGCGGTTATCTTATAGAGCTAAGTTGAAAAGCGCCCAAGGACTTCGGTCCTTGGGCGCTTTTCCTTTTTGAAATCAACGGTACACTAAAGGAATGCAAAAGCCCCCCAAAAATGTGACATCCGTCTCCCCTGCTCAGATTGAAAAAAAACAGTCGGCTCCCCTATTCTCTTCACAACCTTCAGCCGGCTTCCCTGCTCCTGGCGACGATTTGGTCGAGAAGCCACTCGATCTAAATGATCTCCTCATCGACAACCCAACCGCGACGTTTTTTGTCCGTGTTGCTGGTGATTCTATGGAAGGTGCTGGAATTTTTGATGGGGATATTTTGGTTGTAGACCGCTCGGTCATGCCGGTTGATGGCAGCATTGTCGTTGCAGCAGTCTTTGGAGAGCTTGTGGTCAAGCGACTCAAGAAATATCCAAACAAAGCAGAACTCATTTCTGAGAACGACGCGTATAGTCCAATCGCAATCAATGATGTTGACGATGTGTATATTTGGGGTGTGGTCATAGGCAGTGCCAGGATTTTTAAATAGATTCTTCCTAAAACCACCCCAGACTTTGTTATCCTTCGCTCATAAACACTCGCTGTATATGAATACACCTCGTATTTATTCACTCGGACGCCTCGTCTGGCGCGGTTTAAGAAAGAATCCTGTCCTGAAAGAAATTGGTGGTATAATCGTCAATATGAGTATGAACAAAGTACAAAAAATTGTACCCGCATTGGCTTTGGGAGCTGTCTTTTTCGTTGGTATTCCGACGCAGGCATCGGCAGCGACTGATGTTGGAGCGTGGGTCCCGTGGTTTGCTGGTGAAACTGCCCCTGTAAGTGCCACTAAAAATATTGAAAAAATAGACATTATTTACCCATTTGTCTACGAAGTGGCGGCTGATGGTAGTGTTGTAAATCGCGCTGATTTTACTGACGGTGCCTGGGAAGATTTGTTTGAGGCTGCTGAGGAGAATGATGTTCCGGTTATTCCTACCGTCGCTTGGTTTGATGGTGAGCAGATTGATACTGTTTTAAGCAGTAAATCAAAGCGAAAAAAGCATGTCAACGAAATCGTGAAAATTGTAAATGACAATGACTTTGCCGGCGTTAATATTGATTACGAAGGAAAAAAGGCAGAAACAAAAGATGATTTCTCAGCTTTTCTCAAGGAGCTCGACAGTAAGCTTAAGGGCAAGACTATCACCTGTGCTATTGAAGCTCGCACTCCCCCAGAATCTCTTTACACTGTGGTGCCAGAGAAAATCGAGTACTCAAATGACTACAAAGCTATCAATAAGTACTGTGACAAGGTCGAAATCATGGCGTACGACCAACAACGTGCAGACATTAAGCTCAATAATGAACGTCGAGGAGTCCCGTACATGCCAGTAGCTGACAAGGATTGGGTAGAAAAGGTGGTGAAGTTGGCGGTAAAGGATATCGACAAAAACAAGATTCTCCTTGGCGTACCAACATACGGCCGTGCCTGGGATGTCACTGTGGCACCAGAATGGTATAAGGACTACATACGCGTCGCTTCCCTCAATCAGCCTCGTATTCTCGAACTTTCAAAGAAATACAACTCAAAGATTGGGCGTACAGCAGGAGGAGAAGCGGTAATCAGCTACTTCCCTGAAGACTACGCACTTGGAAAGACCATTCAGAAGGAAATAAAGAAGGCTCCAAGCGGTACTCCAAAAGGCTTTGAAGCAGCGGCTCGAGCTCTTGCATACGCCAACGAGACTGGTGAAACCGTCTCTGTACGATTCGTTACTTGGAGTGATTCACTTGCGGTTAAGGATAAGATTAAGCTCGCCAACAAGTACAAGCTCGGCGGCATCGCTATCTTCAAGGTTGATGGTGAAGAAGATCCAAAGATTTGGAAACTCGTCGACTAACACATAACAAAAACCCCTCGCTTAGCGAGGGGTTTTTGTTATGTGTTCAGTGAAGTATGAATGAAGAGCCTGGTAGACGTGCTGCTTGTGGGGCGACGTCTTTGAGATAGCTTCTTCAAAGGTCACCCAGCGCCAATCCTTGAATTCGTCATCTGTCGCACGAGTAAGGTCGATGGTAGCTCCTTCTTTAAGCTTCAAGAAGTACCACTGGTGAGTCTGACCGATTCTGGCGATATTATGGTCATCAGTAGCGTTTAAGTCGCGGTATGAAATAAGGTGGGGCATTTCATGTGCTGTTATTATGTCAGCTTCACAAAGACCGACTTCTTCCATAAGCTCACGCCAGAGTGCTGTCACGGGACTCTCGCCATGATCGATACCACCCTGCTGGAATTGCCAGATGTCCGCGGGATGTTTGGCTCTCTTAAAAAAGGCTAGCTCATGAGCATCGTTGTAGATGACAGTGCCAATGCCGGCACGAAAGTAGCGAGTAGGCATGCGAGGTAGTGTAGCATAATTAGTATGGTTAGCACCGTTGCTATATATTTATCGCACGCTCCGATGTTTTTTCTACTACCGCGACCACATACTCTCCGCGGACGCTCAAAAATATAGCAACGGTGCCGGCACTCTTGAACTTGCTATACTAGAGGCATGAAGCGTTGGGTAGGACTACTTGATTGTAATAACTTCTTCGTGTCGTGTGAACGGCTTTTTCGGCCGGATCTTAAGGACAAGCCAGTGCTCGTACTATCATCAAATGACGGCTGCGTAGTCGCGCGCTCACAGGAGATAAGAGACATGGGAATACCAATGGGAATGCCCCTTTTCCAGATAAAGGACATTATAAAGGACACTGATACCACAACGTTTTCTTCTCACTTTGCTTTATATCGAGATGTTTCTCGGAGAGTCTTTGAGGTGATGCGAACTGAGCTTGAGCAAGTGGAACAGTATTCTGTGGATGAAGCATTCTTTATTCTTGAAGGTACTATGCAGGAGGTTACTCGCAGAGCGAATACTATAAAAGACAAAGTAGAGCGAGAGGTCGGCATCCCTGTTTCGGTGGGTCTGGCTTCATCAAAGACACAAGCGAAGTATGCGAGCAAGCTTGCCAAAAAGACAGGTGTATTTGTACTTGCGGAAGATGATTGGACAGCACGACAAAAGGATGTGCAGCTACGAGAGCTTTGGGGTGTGGGAGCCAGAACCGCAGAAGATTTTAAGCGGCATGCCCTCGCTACAGTTTCTGACTTGCTCGCACTTGAAAGAAGACAGGTCAGCCAGCTGTTTGGTGTGGCGGGTGTGCGTCTCTGGCAAGAGCTAAAAGGAGAGTCTGCGGTAGTGCTTGCTCGCTCACGGTTTGCACAAAAAAGCATTCTACATTCACGCTCGTTTAAGGGTACATCAAGTGATATTCAGGTCCTCAAAGATGCGGTAGCGTATCACCTCCGCGAAGCAGCTGAGGACTTGCGTGCTATGGGCATGAAAGCCAGTGAAATGCAGGTTATGTTGGGTACGAGTCGGCATAGTGACTACGTGTTGCAAGGTGGTTCACAGCGTGTGCGTTTTACCAATCCAACCAACGATACCTTTGTTCTTTTGCGAGTGGGAGGAGAGCTTGTAGAGGCTCTCTTTCGTCCTGATGTGCCGTATAAAAAGGCGGGAGTACTGCTCTTTGATTTGGTCCCTGAGACAGTGGAGCAGCTTACTTTCTTTGAAGAAAAAGAAGTAGTAAAAACAAAAGATCTAAGTCCGGTTATCGATGCTCTCAATGCCAAAGTAGGGAAGGGGAGCGTGCTTGTAGGAACAAGACTCAAAACAAAAGATTGGCAATCTTCTCAAGCATTACGTTCGCCGGCCTACACGACATCGTGGAAAGATATAGCGGTCGTGAAGGCGTAAACGACGTTTGTACTTGAAGTTCCTTAGAGCAATTGTCTTCGACCTTCAAGGAAAAAGCTTTTAAAATAGGGTATTCTATCGGTACAAAGGTCAGACTTTTAGAGTTATCAACACTGGCTTTGAGACGGTGTTTGAAAGAGACGGTAGAATACATGTAGATCGATTGAAATGATAGAAGACTTTTAAGGCTAAACCTTTTTATAAAAAGTCCGACATCTCTCCACAAATTTTCAATCGAGCTGCTACTGCGTCGCGCAATAGCTAATGTTATTTATTCAATAAGAAAACAAAAACATGTTCGCAAATGCAACCTTTAAAGTTGACATTTCGCAACGAGTGGTCGCGACGCTTGTTGCAAGTGCAATGCTGTTAGCTACAATTGGCTATCACAGCGTAGCGCAAGCAGCCAACTTTGAGTTTATAAGTGATACCTTGAGTGATTCGGGGTTAAGTGCACAACCGTCACATACTATCGAGTTCACAGTACCTACAGGATCATCGATTGGTGCAGGTGACTTAATCACAATAAACTTCGTCGGTTTTTCAGACGTAGTAACCAATGTTGATCTTGCTGACATCACAGCAACAGTAAACGGTGGTGCTGTGACAGAAGGAGGTTATACAGAATCTGGAACTCAGTTTTCATTCAATGGTGTTACAGCCACTGGCGGGGATGATATCGTAGTCGTGGTCGCAGCAGCTAATATTACTAACCCAGGATCTACCGGTTCCTACGAAATACAGATCACTACTCCATCTGACTACGGAGAAACAGAAGTAGCGATTGTCGATGTTGTCGAGGTAACAGCGGCGGTAGATACATCTTTCACTTTCATTGTTGAAGGATTGGCAACCTCCACCACAATTGGCGCCACAACCACCACAGGATCTACAACCGCAACGGTCATTGCCTTCGGTCAGCTTGTGGCAGGTGTCTCAGAGCTTCTTGGACAGAGACTCAATGTAATCACAAACGCTAAGAACGGATTTGATGTTACCGTAGAGAGCGACAGTGACCTTGCTTCAGCTAACGGTGCAGATATTGATAGCTTCAGCATGGGCACCGACCTTTCTACTCCGACAGCTTGGTCTGACCCTGTAACCAACATCTCAAATGAGAATACATGGGGACACTGGGGTGTGACGACAGAAGATAATGCAGGATTGTTTGATGACGGCGAGTACATTGCGGTCTCATCAACCACTGCGCGATCTATCTTCTCGCATACTGGTCCAGCAGATGGTTCAACCGTCGATATGGGTGAAACTGATGTAGCGTACAAGATTCGTATCAGCGCCCTTCAGGAAGCGGCTGACGACTACAACACAACACTTACCTACATTGCAACTCCAACCTTCTAACCTAAAGTAATGTAGTCTTACAAAAAACTCCCTTCCGGGAGTTTTTTGTTTTTTCTGTATACAACTTTCATTAGGAGAATCATGTAGTGGTATGATTGTGGGATTAGTATAAAAGTTTTCTACTTGTTGTCTCTATGGAAATGATTTCTCAGGGTTTACGTACGCGTTTTGTGGTGTCACTTGCGGTACTTTTTACCCTCCTTATAACTTTTTTCATTTCTATTGTGCCGAGCGCTCACGCGCAAGGTCAGGCGGGTGTGAGTGTGTCGCCAGCACTCATAGATGAGGTGGTGAATCCGGGCGAGGAAAAGGAGTATTCAATTACAATTAAAAATCTTAATGACGTTGAGCAACTTTTCTACCTCTCAACGAAAGACATCGTTGATGTTAAGGATGGGAGTACGCCAGTCTTTGCCAAATCAAATCAAGAGAAGACTGGCATGGAGCTCGCGAGTTGGATTACGCTTCCAGCAACAGAGATACGACTTGCGCCTGGTGTCAGCGAGCGAGTCACCTTCAAGGTAAAAATCCCACAAGAAGCTACATGTAGTCACTTCGGCAGTATCTTCGTGTCAGTAGATCCACCAGACATTGAGAGTAGTGGCGCGGCAATTGGATACCAGGTCGCCAACATCGTCAGTCTCCGTGTTTCTGGAGATTGTGATGAAGAGGCTAGTATTAGACAGTTTTCTACTGAGAAGTTTTTCCACGGTTCAAAAAATGTCGACTTCAATGTCCGTATTGAAAATACAGGGAACACCTTGGTGAAGCCAACTGGTCCACTTGAAATTTACAACATGCTTGGAAAGAAGGTGGACACCATCATTTTTAATGAAAGTCAGGGTGCGGTTTTTCCTAAGAATGTTCGTGAGTACGAGTTTAATTGGACAGGTGAAGGAACGGGCTTTGGTCGCTATGAGGCTATCTTGAGTCCTGTGTACGGAGAAAATGGTGCCAAGATGACGATGAGCAGTACGGTTTCCTTCTGGATTTTGCCGATGAATATCATTCTGCCGGCTCTTGGTGCGCTAGCGTTTATTCTCCTTATCACTTTCCTCGTCGTTCGACTCTACATCAAGCGTACACTTGCGCATCTCTCACAAGGTCAGACGAGAATTGTTCGCAGACGTAAGAATAAGAGTGTTTCAGCTACATTATTGCTCGTGGTTGTCATGCTTACGGTCAGTGCGCTCTTCATGATTATCCTCCTCGCACTCTTTGCCTAGTGGTATACTAAAGGTATAAAAATATGAAGGAATTGCGACATTCGATGTATCACCGGGTCTTGCGTGTTTCTGCGCTTGTCTGTGCGTTTGTGCTTTTGTTTGAGAGTGGGTTGGTGCACGAATCAACTGTGCTCATGTCACAGAACACACACCAGTACCTCGCCAACGCGGTTGGTGTAGGAGCTTCGATTGAGCCAACAGAACTCAATTCTCTGACAGCGGAACTCACCGCTCAAAAGCTCGCTCTCCAACAACGTGAATCAGCTATCGCAGAACGAGAGATTGATATTGGTCTTGCGCAAGGTGAAAGTAAAGACACCACGATTTACATCCTTTCTGGAATCCTCTTCGTGCTCTTGGTGCTCATCGTACTCAACTACACACTCGACTACTTGCGCTACAAAGAACAGAAGCAACTTCGTCTCACTGAAGCTGTGTAATGCACAGAAAATACCGGCAGCGGCACGGTACAATAGTAAGGACATGAATATCGTCGCCAAGCTGTGGCTGATGTTTCTTATTGTAATCGGCATTGGTGCTGGGACTTTTTTCTTGCACTCAAAAAGCACAGAGGCACGCAATGTCTTGCGTTACCGCGACACCATTTCGGACTCTGCACCAACTGTACAGTCCAATCACACGTTTCGTTTTGAGCTTGATACCAACGTCTCTCCAGGAGGGCGTCTTGAGATTACACCACCGGCTGGTTTTGAAATTTTGGCAACCTCCACCTTTGATATTCGAAATGTTGAGCTGTATGTAAACGGCTCACCTCGCAACGCTACCACCACCGCTTCTCCTGGCTATGACCAAGTAGAAATCACACCAGGGTCACCAGGTTTTATTCGCTACACACTTGCACCGGATAGCGGCCTTTCCGCTGGTGATGAGATTGAATTTCGAATTGGAAATCATACGAGTAATTCAGTTGATTTTTCTCAGACATATGACGCCACCACTACCAGTACCACCACCATTCCAGCTGACGTAGAGCCAATACGCAATTCAAGTACACTTGGCACCCATGAAGTGCAATTTGAAATCTGGGACGGAGGGCTGGTAGCGAATGCTGGATTCCTTATCCATATAAATGAGCGCGTACAAATGCCGGGTATTGATACCACGGAAGAGATTCCGCCATACCGCTTTAATCCAGCCCCAACAAGCACTGTGGGAGGTACGACGCTCAGTGTAGAGATATCACTCGAGACAGACGAATTTGCTATTTGTAAGTACGACCGCGTTTCTGGCACCGCTTTTGGTTCGATGCCGTATAGCTTTGATAATACTGGGCTCATTTTCCACTCAGAGGTTGTTGCGGTAACACCAAGTAGTATTCAGCAGTTTTACATTCGGTGTATTGATGATGAAGGAAACTTTAATATTGACGACTTCTTGATTGAATTCTCGGTTAACGATGCGCCTACTGGTCAATCAAACACGGAAGGTTCAACAAGTGGTGACGGGTCTGGTTCTGGCAACCAAGGCGGAGGTACGGGTAGCGGTTCCGGAGGGACATCCGGTAGCTCTGACGGGGTTGAGCCAGAAGAAGGGGGTGATACAGGTTCAGGTGGCTCTGGTGGAGGTGGGGGAGGCGGTCGTGGTAGTGACAGTGGTAGTACAGCTGGTGGAGGATTCGAAGCTGATGATAATCCGTACCAGAGTGGTGATGCGCGGGTGATTATTTCTGGATATGCGTTCCCAAATAGTCCGATTGCAGTATTGGTAGATGGTAAGGTCGCCAGAACCACCAAAAGTAGTGGCTCGGGAACTTTCTCTGTAACGCTCGATGCAATCGCAAGAGGTGCTTATACCTTCGGCGTATATGGAGAAAGTCCCGACAAGGTGCGTTCATCCACATTTAGTACTTCATTTACTGTTACGGGTGGTCGCACCTCAGAACTTACCAATATAAACGTGGCACCGTCTATCAAAGTAACACCAGATCCTGTTACTCCGGGGCAAACCCTCACTGTTTCTGGATACGCGCTTCCTAACTCAACGGTCACCATCCAAAACGGAAAGCAAAAATCAAAAATGATGAGTGAAGCCACTGCAACAGCTGACAGTTCTGGTAAGTGGTCCACCACGCTTAACACCAGCAGTTTTTCAAAGGGAACGTATCAGGTGAGGGCAAAATCAGTACAGACCAACGGCACACAAACGAACTACTCTGAGTACACGTATTATGGCGTAGGAGAAAAGGCGAGTGGTGTAATGAATGCCGACTTAAATCGTGACGGAAGAGTCAATCTTACTGACTTCTCTATTCTGCTTTTCTGGTGGAATAGTAACGGCGGTGACTCTGAGCCGCCAGCTGATATCAATCAAGATGGTAAGGTGAATCTTACTGACTTCTCAATCCTTCTCTTTAATTGGAGTGGATAGGGGTTGCTACACTCTTTGCGTCGCTGTTCAAAAAATAAATTTGACGAAATAAAAACATGTGTGGGTAACCTCACGCATGTTTTTTGTTTTGCTTTGTATAATACTGACATATGTCCTTTTTGCAGAGGTTGAAAGGTAGAGGTGTGCGAGGTGGCGATGCCGGCTTGCAATCTGACGCTGAAGAAACCGCGGCTGATAAAGTCGCGCAGCTTCATGTCGACGTCTACCAGACCGAGCAAATGATTATTGTGTACGCGCAGTCGGCTGGTGCCGATATGAATGACGTGCATGTTTCTATCGAAGGAGATGCCGACATCGTGCTTATTGAGGGTAAACGAATTCGTCCTGAGTACATTGTGTTTCCAAAGAAAAAAGTTCGCGGAGCCTTTGTGGCTGAAGAATGCGTCTGGGGAGATTTTTATCGTCGCATCATTTTGCCTGAGAGTGTGAACATCGAGAAGGCTGAAGCCAAGATTAAGAACGGAGTTCTTATTTTGATGCTACCGCTTCTGAAGCCAAGTGAGAAAGAGAAGGTACGACTTAAGGTGATGGGTACTAGAACAGCAGGCAGGTAATTAGTTCTTCATATATATGATACGGCACATTTACACAACTATCGCAGGCACGATACTAAGCGCAATCATCGTCGCCTTACTTTCTGTGCCTGTGTTTTTTGCACAGGCGGCAGATCTCGGTCTCGCACCAAGTACCGGTTCATACAGTGTTGGGCAGACATTTACGGTCACAGTTCGTGCACTTCCAAATGGTGACAACATCAACGCTGTTGAGGCAGGACTTAAATTCGATCCAAAGCTCCTCTCGGTAACAAGTGTAGGAAAGGCAGGTTCTGCATTTTCACTTTGGACAACAGAACCAACATTTTCAAATGCTGCAGGTACAGTGACGTTTGGTGGAGGTAGTCCATCGCCGTTTACTGCAGCATCAAACATCATCACCGTGACCTTCCGTACAGTGGCTGTTGGTTCAGCTACGGTAACTTTCCAAAATGCTTCAGTGCTCGCAGCTGATGGTCGCGGTACCGATGTCTTCAAGAGTGGTGGTACTGCGACGTACACGATCACTGCAGGCACAACTCCAACTCCAACTCCAACCCCGTCACCGGTCCCTGTCGCTGAGGCAGAAGAGGAAGAGGATGATGGGGCGATTATCTTCGGAGATCCTCCGCGCCCACCAGAGATTGGTTCACAAGTCTTCCTTGATCCAAATGTTTGGTACAAAGAAACAGAAGGACTCTTCACTTGGACACTTCCATTCGATGTTACGACTGTTGCGGTAGAGATTACTGATGATCCTGAGAATAAGCCAGAGGAAAACAAAGAGGCGATTCTCGATCCGGCAGAAGAAGAATTCCTCATCTCAAAAGACAAGATTAAGGACGGTGTTCAGTACGTTAGTGTCAACTTCAAGAATCAGGTTGGATGGGGTGCGCCAATAAATCGCAAGCTTCAGATTGATACTACCGCACCAGAAGCCTTCGTGGTAAATGTCCGAGCTGGAACCTCACCAGATTCATTCCCACTTCTCAACTTTGAAGCAAACGACATCACCTCTGGTATCGATTACTATGAGATGACGATTGCAGATAAGGAGCCAATCCGAATCACACCTGATGAAGCCAAGCTTGGCTACCTCCTCAAGGAACTCGAAGACGGTACTTACACCGTGAAGGTCGTCGCAGTTGATAAAGCGGGAAATAGTCGAGAGAGCAGTGCTGCGGTACTTATTACGGCGGGATGGGTAAAGCCGGTTGAGGTAGAAGATGAGAGTTCGTTCTGGGATTTCTTCACCGCGGTGAATCTCTTCATCATCTTCCTCCTTACTGTTATCGGTCTGATGCTTGTCTACTACTGGTACGAGCATAAGCGTTCTAAAGAGCGAGAAGAAAAGCTTCGTCGTGAGACCAAGGAGATTCAAGACCAGATGGAGAAAATCTTCTCAGCACTCCGTGACGAAATCTACGATCAGATACTTTCTATCTCAACCCGCAAGCGACTCTCTCCAAAGGAGAAGGAAGCTATCGAAGGACTCACACAAGCACTCGAAGTTTCTGAGACCTTGATTGAAAAAGAAATTAATGACGTAAAAGCAATTTTGAAGTAAAATACGATTGCTATCCACAAAAAGGAAATGAATACCGCGCGTCCCGTAAGGGACGCGCGGTATACTTATAATTAGCCCCATTTCTAATCGGGAAGGGGTACTTGTAACTAGTGAATAAAACAGAGGTTCACAACACAAGAGAAAATAGAATAATAACCTTATTTACAGCGCCACTTGGGAGATTGCAGCTGTTTTCTCGTTTTTACGCCTTGATTTTTGTTGTGTCATTAGTAGCACTTATTCTCGGTGGCATTATTTATGCAAATGTACGTGAGGTTGAATCAAAGAAGCCACAGGAAATTACCTTCGGTGTTGAGCAGAGTGTCAACATTTTCCCAGCTAAGGTACGGAGTGAAGACTGGGTTGCTGTCGATGAAGTATTCTCTCAAGACCTTTCCGATGCATCTCTCTATCAAGAGTTCAGTGCTGAGAATGCAGCGTTTATACCAAGGTCTGAGTCTGAGCGCAGAGAAGCAGAAGGGGTTCAGATAATTGATACTACCGTTCCTTCAAATACTGATTACTTCCCACCAGAAGGAAGTGTGTCTGAAGTTGTGGATGAAACTACTAGTGGTGGCGAGATGGAAGCTAATCCTGTATCAGCTGAACCTGAACCGACTCCAGAACCTGAGCCAGCTTCTTCTGTAGAGGTTGAGACAACATCATTTGACTGGAGTATTCCCGATGCGAGCAACATGCTCTTTCCGCTGGCACAGCTGACGATGACATCTTCGACGGAAGCTGATTTGTCACCTGAGCCAGAACAAGTATCGACCACAGAAGTTGTGGAAGAGCCGGTTTTGGAAACTGATGTGCACACAGAAGATGCGGCTAGCGTCCTTGATGGTGCGTTGGCTTCATCAAGTGAAGAGAGTGCGCCTACGGGTCCGGTGCACGAAATCGTTCTCGAAGACTTTGGGACAGCTCCGCTTGAGCGCGGACAGTTTGTCAGTAACATGCAGCTTCGACTCTCATTTGCGGCAAAGTTGAAGGCTCCAGCGACTGAGCAGGCGCCATATATTGAAGTGCTCTTCGGTACCGCAACGTCCGTAGTGTCAGTTGGAAATATTCTTGTTGATGATGAGGTCTCAAATGCGCTCAATGGAGGCTACTACTTATTTGCGCTACCTGAAGATATCGACGTTGGCCAACTTGCTGATGCTAAGGTGATTATCCGTTACCATGGTGATGTTGAAGCGATTGACGGCGTCTTCCTCGATTCTGCCTGGCTCGAGCTTGATACGCGCATCATTACAAAAGAAGACTTATTGGCTCGAGGTGTAGCAGAGAAGTTGCAACATCTTGAGACACCAGTGGCGAGCGTGCTCTTAAGCGACCAGCTGAACTTCGCTCGCGGCGAGAAGCCACTCTTTAATCTTCGCTACGAGTCACAGCGCAACTTCCTCGTTCGTGGCTTCCGCAGTCTTCTCAATAGACCGCTTGTTGAAGTGGAGGCCGTCGCTGTTAACCATCTCGCGATGGGGTTGGTTGGGGTGACACCAAATGTGAGCGTGACAAAGGACGGTCTTGTCAGTCTTGAAATACCAGAAGAAGAACTCACAAAGATGCGTCCAGGTTCGTACGAGATGGTACTCACCTTTAATGAAGGTGGAAAGGAATTCACCGACACCTTTAACTTCCAGTGGGGTATCCTTAGTATCAATCCTATTCAAAGTGAGTATCAGGTAGGTGACACTGCAAAGATTGCTATCGGAGCTCTTACACCAAATGGCCACACCATTTGTCACGGAAATCTTGATCTCTACGTAACCGACCCAGCAGGCTTCATTACTAAAGTACCTGTTAATGAATCAGGACAGTGTAACGGTAACAATGTCATTGATGTTCCTGACTTTAGTGCGGAGTTGCCTGTGGTACTTTCGGGTGCTTACGAGCTCTACCTCGAACGACTTGATGATGAGGGTAATGTTATCGGATTTACAAACGATACGTTTAATGCGGTTAATCCTCAGAAGTACAGCATTGCTCGAAATGGTCCAACTCGTATCTACCCGGTCGCTCCGTATGAAATGGAATTGACCATTGAGTCGACAGATGGATTTAGAGGAGTTGTGACCGAGCGCGTTCCGGCTGAGTTTGAAATCGCCTCCACTTCAGCGGATATTCGTACTGATGGTGCTTGGAAAGTACTCTCGTGGAATGTGTCTATTCCAGCAGGGGGGCAGAAGACGGTAAGTTATGGCTTTGATGCGCCTGACCTTTCGCCATATTTATACAATCTTGGACCAGCGTCGCTCGAAGAAGGTGTAAAACTCACAACAGAAATAGTCGCAAGCACAACTGCTTCTACGACCGAAGAACGAGTAGTGTCTTCTGGCGGCGGTGAAGTATTCAAAGAGCATCGTCAGTGGCAAATTGCTTCCGATGCCGTCGGTAACATGATTCTGTACTGGGATAATGCTTCAAGTATTCCAACTGGTTGGACCTGTCTCTCGTGTGGTTCTGGAACCTTCTATCAGAAGTTTGGGATGGGTAGTTCCACCTACAATACAACCGGTGGCGCTACGACACACACCCACAGCGGAACAGGTTCAGTTTTGGCCACTAGTGATATTACGACTGAAAACACAGGTACGGGGGGTATTGCTATCGGTACTCACACTCACACCTACACACCAACGATTGCAAGTGCTTCAAACCTTCCTTCATATCGAAACCTTCGCGTCATCCAGTACACAGCTGCAGCCGGTGAGCCACCAAGTCTTCCAACGGGAGCCATCGGTATCTTTGACGCAGCCGTACCAAGCGGTTGGACGCGATACAGTGCGCAAGATGGATACTATATTTATGGTGAAAATACCCCTGGAACAACCGGTGGTTCTAATACACATACACACGCTATCTCGGGTACAACGGGTGCAGCTGCAGGCGGAAGCTACCAGAGTCGCGGTCCTGACGCTGCGAATGGTTCGACACCAACTCATACACACACAGTCAGTGGTGCAACTGCAAGTCAAAGTAATGAGCCTCGCTACGTGGAGGTTATACTCGGTAAACTCAATGCCACCTCAACAGCTCCAAATGGCCTTATTTCAATGTGGACTGAGGATGTTGATGGAGGTTGGCTCGACGTCTCGTCGGCTAATGGTGATCCGTTCAATCAACGTTTCTTAAAAGCTTCGACAACGTATGGTGGCACCGGCGGTGTAAATGCACATGCCCCAACTGATGTGAACGGTCTTACATCAAGTGCTCCTAGCGCAACGGTCGCGAGTGCGCGTTCTGGTTTGGGTGGTGCAAGTGATGTGCACACTCACTCTGTGAATGTTACGAGCTTCAGCACCACCAGCAATCTGCCACCGTACCTCACTGTCGTCTTTGGTAAGCGTCAGGGTACCAACCCTGTGTATGAACAGACGTCATCACGATGGTATGTGAATGCCAATAATGTGACGCCGACTGACCCGTGGCCAAGTGGGGGAACTGATTTGGCGGAGAAAGCAGCAATCACCGCATCAACTATTCCGGTAAAAGATACTGAGATTGTTCGACTCCGCATGAATGTGAAAGTGACTAATGCCACCTCGACTTCAGGTACCGGCTTCAAGCTTCAGTACGCTGCGACGGCGACCTGTAGCTCGGGCACGTGGACTGATGTCGGTACAGCCACATCATCGGCAATCTGGCGCGGATACAACAACACGAGTGCGACTGATGGTTCGACACTGGCGTCAAATCTCCTGGCATCTTCAACAGTGAGTGAGACGTATGAAGAAAACGGCCGCGCCTCGTCGACACCAAGCGATATTGATATCGACGATTACGGCGAATGGGACTTCGTATTGCAACACAACGGCGCGGCCGCTGGCACAAACTACTGTTTCCGTATAGTGCAGACAGACGGTACGGTGTTTGCAACATATACACACTACCCGCAGTTGTACACCAACGATTCGCCAAATCAACCCGTTCTCACAAAGCCGTTTGATAACGAAAAGACCGCCTCATCAACACCATGGTTTGAATTCTACGCAACTGATGTTGAAAGCAATAAGGTTCACTATGAAATTGAAATCGACAATAACTACGATTTCTCTTCACCGACTCACGACCTCGACACACTCAACACATCTGAAGATGATTACTTTGAGAACCAGGTGCTTATCTCTGACAAGGCGCCATTCATTCAAAGTGACTTGATACGAGTAGCGCTTCCATCAGGGCTCACTAATGGCACGACGTACTACTGGCGTGTGCGGGCGCAGGACCCTGAGGGCTCCGCCGATTGGGGTGATTGGTCGACGATACAAAGTGTCACTATCGATACATCGCTTACAGTTTCAGCATGGTTCCAGACTCAAGATGAACAGTTTGATTCAAATACTCTTTCTGGAGTGCAGACTGGCAGCAACCAGGTTGTGCTTCGCAGCGGCTCAACAACCGGTTCGATGATTGGAACAGCTATCGACTTCGATGACGGTGACTACGGTACCGCCTGGGGTAGTTTGGCGTTTTCTGATACGGAGACGACTGGAGATCTTAAGTACCAAATCCAATATCTCAACCCTGGTGACGTTTGGACAACGATTCCTGATAGTGCGCTTTCCGGCAACAGCACTGGCTTTGATACGTCACCGGTTTCTCTTCTCGACCTTGATACCAATACATACAATCAAATTCGAATCGTTGCCAACTTTACTAATTCAGGTGGTTCACCGTCATTGCAAGATTGGACGGTAAGTTGGGGCTACCGAGTAGAAATTCCAACTATTTCAATGCCGTTTGCTAACGAGCAGGTGGGTACAACAACACCAACGTTTGAATTCACCACCACTGACCCTCAGAATGACAGTTTGACGTATCAGATTTCATGGTCAACGACACCCGACTTCACTTCATCTACGACCCGTACGTCGGGTGTGAATGCTGGCTTTACCAATGTCGACTTCGGCGCAGACACCGACCCATTCATTTCTGGAGACACCATTCAGTTTAAGATTCAAACGGCAGACGCCCTTACTGGCACTACCACGTACTGGTGGCGAGTACGCGCCAAAGATACTACTGGTGCCAACACCTACTCCTTCTGGACAGAAGAACAGAGTTTTACAGTGATTCCTGGTACCTCTGTCTCGACATGGTTCCAAACTACCGAAGAGCAGTTTGATACTAATATTCTTTCGGGTACTCGATCGCTCGCAACGGATGTAATGGCGGTGGCAACAAGTGCGTCTGAGGCGATGCTTGTGTATGGAGAGGGTACACAAACTGAGCCACGATTCCGACTTTGGGATGGTTCAGCGTGGGGAGCTGAAGACACCATGAGTGATGTTGGTGCGCCGGTACGCTGGGCTGTGGTCAGAGCAGCCACAACTCGAGAGGAGTATGTGGCAGCGACGGTTGGTAGTGACGCTGACGTAAATGTCCAGGTCTACTCGACCGGCGCCTGGGGCAATCTTCAGGAAATGACAACAAACATGGGTAGTGTGGCTGCTCGCGGATTTGATGTTGCCTACGAAACACTCTCTGGTGATGCGATGGTGGCGTATTGTGATGGTGACGCTGACCCGAGCTACTACATCTGGAATGGTTCGACGTGGACGAGTGGCGGCACAATTAATCTTGCGAGTGCCAGCAATTGTGAATGGATTCAGCTTGCGTCTGATCCTGTGTCTGATGAAATCATTATTCTTTCACGCGATACGACAGGTGGTCAGTATGAGGCACAGGTATGGAGTGGAAGTGCGTGGGGTAATTCAAGTGTACAGGGAAGTGTGGTTGATGCTGCTCACGAAGGTATGGCGGTGATGTATGAAGAAAGTGGCGGTCAGGCACTCATTGTAACTTCAGATGGTAACCCAGCTCGTTTCCGTTGGAATAGTTGGAGCGGCAGCGCGTGGGCTGGTGCGGCTACAGTGACACTCGGTGATGACCTTGAGTGGGCGAAGATGGTACGAGACGAAGGGAGTGATGAAATTCTCCTTTGTTACCAAGATGAAGACTCTGCAAGCGGTGTCGTTCAGTGGAGCGGCAGCGCCTGGGGAGCATTCTCAGAACTTCTTGCTGACGGTACTGCCAATAACAAAGCTGAACCCGGCTTTGACTGTGTGTTTGAAGATACTTCTGGTCGAAGCAACTACAACATCACCACGATGAGTAATACGACCCAGATGAGTTACTTCACGTGGAATAATACCGCGTGGTCGAGTGCGGCACAGGTCGATACGGTGGGTGATAGCTCAACTATGCAACTCATTCGCACCGGTGTAGCTGGGGTTCTTGGGCTCTTCTATGACGATCCGGCTGATGCGCTTGTGTTCTCGAGTTGGAACGGCACAGCGTGGTCAACCAACAGTACGCTTGAATCTGACATGCCACTTGCTTCAGCGCCATTTGGTCAGCCGTACTTTATGGCACCTCGTAATGATGGTAGGGAAGGAACAACGGTCGTGAGTCCAGCGATTGATTTCAATGACGGTACTGGTCCGTACTGGAAGACATTCTCTTGGAACGATACAACTCCTGGCTCGAGTGATATTCTCTATCACCTTCAGTATCAAAATGCGAGTGGAACGTGGGCCTTTATTCCAAATACAGCGCTTTCAGGAAACGTTGCCGGCTTTACGACTAGTCCAATTGATCTCTCTGGACTCAACACCAATACCTACAATGTAATTCGTCCGTACGCTGAGCTCACTTGTGACGGTTCTAATAACTGTCCGACACTTTCTGACTGGAAGATTGAGTGGGCTGGCGGTATTAACATCGCTGGTACTGCTCGTCAGTACGATGAGAGCACAAATGTCACAAGCGGCACAGTGTCGGTCGCGGTTAACGGTGTGCTTCAGACAGGTAAGACAGGTTCAATTAGTGGCGGCAACTGGACTATTAGTAATGTCACAGCATTTGAAGGTGATGTCATCACCGTCTTTGTATCTTCAGCGGCTGATACCAATGAAGCGGTGGCGGTGACCCGCTACGATGGACAAGGGGATGTGAGTGGCATGTCGCTCTTTGAACGACATCTCGCGCTTGGTTCAAACGATGCCACAACGACTCCGATGACAAATGCGGATATTGGTTTCTACGATTTTACCAATAGTGAAGACCTCTTCTTCAATGTCACCTCAGGCGTTCTTACGATGTGTGCTGATGCTGGCTGTTCTGACGCCACACTCTACGTGAAGTCCGGTACGTACTACACACCAGGTGGTCGCTTCGTAACCCATGACTTTGAAAACAATGGTATCTTCACCGCCGGTTCATATACTCACGAAATAAATGGTTCGTGGGACAACAACGCTACGACGACCATGTCTGGCTCGACGGTGGTCTTTGCCGCAACAACTGGTACGGAGACTATCGACAATACGGGCGCACCAAGCATCGCTTTCAATAATGTAACGCTTGGTACAACGACAGGTAGTGCTTCGTGGACGCTTGGCAGTACCCTTGATGTTAATGGAAATTTCACTGTGGCGCGCGGCACCTTCGCTCGTGGCTCTACCGCTATCACAGTTGCTGGCAATCTTTCAAATGAGGCCAACGGCTCATGGACTGGTATCGGCACTACGACCTTTGATGGCAATACAGCAGCGACATGGCGTGACCTCAATGGAACATTACAAAATGTCGGTCGAGTAGTAGTTGATGGTACCTCAAAGATTGTCACACTTGCTGGCAATGTGGCAGCGCAGTCTATAACTATCGGAGCAAATGACACTCTTGATGCTTCAACGAGCAACTACGACATCACGGTATATACCAACTGGAACAACCAAAACAACTTCGTAGCGAGAAGTGGTGAAGTGTTCTTTGCTGCAACAACAACAAGCAAAACAATTACCACCACAGGTGATGCGTTCTACGACCTTACTTTCTCTGGAAGTGGTGGCGGTTGGGCGTTTACTGAATCGACTGTGCTTGTAAACAATGACCTTAAGGTGCAAAACGGAACGGTTACATTCCCAACCGCCACCACAACTGTCGGAGGTTCATTTACCGTCTCTGGTGGTACGTGGCAGCACAACAACGGCGTCATGAACTTCACTTCAGGAAGTGCTGAAACACTCACTTTCCTTGGGGGAACATTTACAAATGTTGGCTACAATCTCACCTTCAATGGTGCTGGTAGTTGGACAGTCACCGATACTAATGCAACGAGCACCAATGACATACGCGTACTGCAGGGGACTCTTAATTTCCCAAGCGGCGTCTTTGCTGTCGGAGGAACACTTGTCGATGGTGGTGGTACCTACGCAGGTGGTACAGGTACTGTGCGCTTTTACAGTAGCGCGGCTGAGGTGCTTACAGCTGGTGGTTCGAGTTTCAATCGAGTTGTCTTCGATGGTGCGGGTTCTTGGTCCTTTAGTGATAGTACAGCCGCGGCAACAGATGATCTTATTGTGCTACAAGGTACGCTCACTATGCCAAGCGGCACATTCTCGATTGGTGGTTCATATGACAATAACGCAACCGTAACTCCAGGCACTGGCACGGTCCTCTTCAATTCATCAGATGCTGGCGAAACGCTCGCCTTCGGTAGTTCGGCACTCTACAACGTGTGGTTCAATAATGCCTCTGGTGGTTGGACAATTACAGAGAATGCTACCAGCACTAATAATTTCTCAATCACGAGCGCAAGCAGCCTCACGCTCGATTCAGGTCGAATCCTTTCAGTTGGAGCAGCTTTCACTAATGGTGTTGGTGGGGCGGCGACTACTTGGACTGGCTCGACACTTGCACTGCGTGCTGGTACATACAGTATCAATACCAAGACAAATTCTGGTGACGCATACAACGTGCTCGCAATTTCAGCTAGTACAAAGATCTCAATGTGGAACTCAAGTGCTGCTACATATAATGTAAACGCAACTGGCTCACTCTATTCACAAGACCACAACGCTGTTGATGGAGACCTATACATTTTTGGAGCATACACAAAGACTGGTGGCTCAGAGTACTGGAGCTACGCCACTGATTTTGATGGGACTGCACTTGGTACGACTAGTCGCCAGGTTGATGTTCGGTTTGCGTCAGGTGCGAGTGCTTCATTTACAGGTACAACACTTCAAGTAACTGGTATCTCAACAGCTTCTACAACAGTTGATAATCAGGGTTCAGGTACATACACCGTAACTGCTACGGGAGGAAGTGTTTCAGCAAATTACTACGATTTTGCAAACTTAGGCGGCGCAGGACTTTCACTGCTTGGAGCAGTTTCAGTACCAACACTTGATTATGGTTCGTTTGGAGTGGGCGCAAACGGGGCTTCAGCCATTACACTTTCTTCTACCACAATCGACGCTAGTCCAAGTAAGCAACTATATTACGTTAGGTTTGCAACTTCGACCGCTATTTCTGCTAACAACGTCTCGCAGACAGATGGAACACCAACATCATTCTGGTGGTTCCGCGAAGGCTACGGCAATCTCTACGGTGAAAACTACGATAATGATACTGGCAATCCGGGCTCCGTTCGATTCGATGACTCTTCACTCGTGCTTACAATCTCTGGAACGGTATACAGCGATGCTGGTATAACGCCGATTATTGGTGGAACGTGTGATGGCTCAACACAAGTGGTGCGTGTGGTTGTAAACGGAGGCACTTCATACACCGGAAGTTGTAGTAATGTTGACGGCTCGTACAGTATTGGCGGTGTTATCGTCGTTGGTGACCCAACCCTCACCGTTTACCTCGACAACGCTTCTGGTGGACAGAAGGGAAGTGTGATTACTCGTACACCAACGGCCGATATTACCGACATGGATATTTACGCCAATCGCGTGATTGTTCGTCATGAAGATGTGACACCGGCTACTATCGAAAATCTCTCAGTGTACGACAACAGCGACGATACAGACTTGCGCTTCACTGCAGCAACAACCTCAGCGGATACTCTCACTGTGCTTGCTGGAAACGAGCTCTATGTAAATGCAACTTCAACCTTTACTCCAGGTGGTGTGGTGACTTTGGCTGGTAATGCGGCCGTAAGCGGCTACGATGGAACACTCTACCTAGCCAATGGTGCGACATTCAACGCGTATGCCACTTCGACGCTGACCGTTGGCGGCCGCTTCGTCCTTGAATCTAGCGCAACCTTCAATGCTGCTAGTACAACCGTTCTCATGAATGCAACGTCTTCAGGTAAGAGTATTTCTTCACCAAGTACAATTACATTCAACGAACTTACCTTTAACGGTGCGGGAGGTACATGGAATCTTGGCGCCAACATCATCGCTAACGGAAACATAAACATCACCGCTGGTACGGTGACTGGTACGGGAAATATCAATCTTCCAAACGGTTCACTTTCTGGTAACGGAATCCTTTCACTTGGTGCAGGTACGACAACTATTGATAGAAGCAACACACTTGGTGGTACGAGTGCATGGACGTTCTACAACCTCAAGCTCGGTAGTGGGCTGGTGGTTGGTACGACGACACCAGTGTCTTCTGCGACAACTACTATTGCTGGACGACTTACTATTTCTGCCGCACACTTCCTCGATGCTGGTGCTACCAATTGGGACTTCTCAGGCACTGGAACAGTCTTTGTAGAGACAGGTACATTCCTTGAAGATACCTCGACAGTTCGGTATAGCGGTAGTGGCTCAAATGTTCTTTCAACGACGTACTACAACCTAGACATTAATGCTGGAGCTGGCTCCCAGACATATACCGCGACTGGTCTTGGTATTATCGTAGGTAACAATCTCACGATTGGTGGTCAGAGCAACTCAACGTTTAATCTCACTGCTAGTGACCCGGCGCTTGATGTGAATGGAAGTGTCACAATCAGAAGTAATGGCACGCTCAGTGCGAGTGATACCGGTGTCTTCACTATCGGTGGTAGCTACACTAACGACGGCACGTTTACCGGCAATGGTGGCACGGTGACGTTTGATGGCTCTGGAACTATTGGTATTGCAGCAGGAAACAGTAGCTTCAGTACAGTCCATGTAAATGCTACCGGTGCGGTAACAGTGAGTGAACATGCCACTTCAACCGGTAACTTCACACTCCGGAACGCCAGTTCGTTTACCGTTGCCAGTGATCAAGCGCTCGCAGTTGGCGGAACGTTCTTCAATGCGGTTGGTGGAGGCGCAACTACCTGGACTGGCTCAACGCTTCGTCTCACCAGTAACACTTCATTCAGCCTCAACGCAGCAACAACATCTGATTCATATGCAACACTTTCTGTAGACGGCACAACACAAGCTCGTATGTGGAATTCTGACGCTGCTACGTACGACATCGACAGCACAGCCTCACTCTACTCACAAGATCATGCCAATGTAGCTGGTGACCTCAATATTTACGGTGCGTACCGCAACACAGCGGGCGCTGATTACTGGAGCTACGCGTACGACTTTGATGGTACTGCGCTCGGTGGCGGCGCTCGCAAGGTCGACGTATTCTTCGCTTCAGGCGCAAGTGCTCTCTATGCCGGCGGTTCACTCTTTGTCCATGGTGCGAGCGCCGCTTCAACCACACTCCAAAACCAAGGAAGTGGAACTTACGCCATCACTATCGGCGGCACTGCTTCAACCTCATGGCAGTACTACGAAGTTACTGATACAAATTCTAGCGGCCTCGTCTTTACCGGTACACCGTCAGTCACAACTCTTTCATTTGGTTCGTTTGCTGTCTCTCAAAACGGTGGTTCTGGTATGACGGTTGGAGGAACGGCAATCAATCAAAATCCTGCCAAAAACTTCACCAAGAATCGTTTCTTCCTTGATGGAGTTGGAAGCGGTAATAACGTCACCGCTACTGGTACGTCGGTAAGTGCGTGGCGCTTTGCCAATCATTATGGTGATATTGATGGTGAAAGCTTCGACGCTGATCCAGGTGGAGACCCTGGGTATGCCGCTTGGGATGACTCAGCTGCACTCATCACCATCTCTGGTACCGTATATAGCGATGAGGGAAGTACGGTCTCTGGTGTATGTGATGGCACAACCAATAACATCGTGCTTCGCGTGGCTGGTATTACCTCATACACTACGAGCTGTAACGCAACTACTGGTCTTTACACCATCAGTAATGTCGCCTACGGAACAACCGACTCGCTCGTGGTGTACATTGATGGCGAGACCGAAAAGGGAGCGACAGTGACACAAGAGCCAGTTTCAAGTATTGGTGACTTGAGTATCTACGAAAATCGCGTGATTGTTCGTCATGAGGGAACAAACGCACTTACGATTGACGACATGGCGGTGTGGGATTCTTCTGACGATGCTGATATTCTATTCACTGCAGTATCTGGATCACCAGATACACTCACACTTCCTGCTAACCGCAAACTTATCGTATGGAGTGGCAAAAACTTTGCTCCGGGTGGAAATGTGACGCTTGCTGGCGCTGGCGCTGGTGCTGCGTATGATGGTACTCTCGAGCTATACAGCAATGCTGACTGGACCGGCGCCGGCACAGAAGCGCTCAGCGTAGGTGGCAGTCTTATCCTCAATGCTGGCGCTGACTTCACGACTGCAAATGGTACGACAACCTTCACTACAACTGGAGCTAATCGCACGATTGACCTCAATCAAGACGCACTTCATCATGTCGCCTTCACTGGTAGTGGTAGCTGGACCATAAGTGACGCAACCTTTACTGCCAATGGAAACGTTAGTCAGACTGCTGGAACACTCGATCTCCCAACAGGCACTTCAACCTTCAATGGTTCGTTTGTAAAAACAGGCGGAACCTTCGATGCTAATGGTGGTATCGCATACTTCACTGGTAGTGGCGTGGTGCGTATGGGCGGCTCTAATTTTGCTACCACAACCTTCAGCGGTACCACGTACGCGATGACCGACACGAATGCTACTTCAACTGGTTCAGTAACTATCGAATCTGGAGCCGTGACCTTCCCAAGTGGTTCGTACGCGATTGGCGGTAGTCTCTTAAATACCGGCGGAGCAATTACGCATAACAATTCACGAGTAGCTCTCACAAGTGCAGTGCCGGCAACGCTTCTTGCTTCAAGTTCAGACCTCTTTGCTATCGACTTCCGTGGTGGTGGAGCATTCACCATGGCAGATACAGGTATCACCTTCCTCGATGACTTTATCGTGAGTGGTGGCTCATCAGTAGCGCTTGCTTCCGGCACTATCTCAGTTGGAGGTAGTCTTACTGCAACGGCTGGTACATTTACCAATGCAACGACAACCTTCCTCTTCAACTCTGCTGACGCAGGAGAGACGATTAATCCTGGCGCAAACGAGTTCTACGCAGTGCAGGTAAGCGCGCCAACAGGAGGGTACACGCTCACTGGTAGCGCCACTACCACACACAACTTCACGCTCGCAAGCGCGTCAAGTTTCGCAACACAATCAGGCGTAACACTTCGTGTAGAAGGTGTCTTCTCAAATACCGTTGGTGGAGCTGCTACAAACTGGAACGGTAGTACGCTCGTACTTGATGGCGCCAACGCCTACACACTCAATACGAAGGCAAGTGGCGGCGACCGTTACAACACGCTCATTGTTGGTGCCAACAGCGATATACGCATGTGGAATTCATCTGCTACCACAACCACAGTCGCCGCCTCAGCATCTCTCTACTCTCAAGACCACGGCAATCTTACTGGCAGTACCGATGGACTTCTCCATGTCTACGGAGACTTCCATGTGTCTACTTCAACCGAGTACTGGAGTTATGCTCGTGACTTCGATGGTGCAAGTCTCTCAGGAAGTGAACGAGAAGTAACGGTCCTTGTGGCGCAAAACGCTACGACCACAGTCGATGGCGGTTCACTGCAGATTGTTGGTGCAAGTACTTTTGAAACCACTATCACCAATCAGGGCTCTGGCACATACGCCTTTACTGTTTCTTCAGGTACCTTCAACGCGCAGTACTACGCCTTTAGAAATCTCAATACAACCGGTCTCAACCTCACTGGTACACCAGTCATCACCTCACTCTCATACGGAGACTACGAACTGGCGGTTAATAATGGTTCACTCATTACACTTTCCTCTACAACACTCAACGCAAACGCTTCCAAGATCATCACTGGCGCTCGATTTGCAACTTCATCTGCTATTACAGGAAAGAACGTCACGCTCACGGGCGCCACTTCAAACGCTTGGAGCTTCACAAGTCACACTGGCAACCTTGATGGGGAAGCATACGATGATGATGGCATTACAGCTTGTGGCTCTATCCGTTGGAATGACAGTTCATGTCTCATCACACAGCAGACACACTACCGTTGGCGCAACGATGACGGAGCGACTGGAGTGCCAAGTAGTGAGTGGTATGACGCAGATTGGGATGCTCGTAAGTCAGTGCGAATTGATAATGTTGATGCTTCGAGTTACACCAATGCGGTTGTACAGATGTTTGTTGACTACGATAGTGATATGCAGGCCGACTTTGAAGACCTTCGCTTCACAGAGGATGATGGCACAACAGTCATTCCGCACTGGATTGGCTCATCGACTGACAGTACACGCGCAGAAGTGTGGGTAAAGGTCCCGTCACTTCCATCAGAAGGTTCAGCTACTGTGTACATGTACTACAACAACCCGACTGCCACCTCAAGCGCATCAGTTGACGATACCTTCATTGCAGCTGATGATTTTGAGGATGATGATATCGCTGAGTACAGTGGACAGACAGGACTCTTCAATGTTGGTACAAGTCTTGCATATGACGGTACGTACGGACTTGATAACGCTGGACAGACTACCAGTCGTGCCAACACGGGTGGTATCTATCGTACAGACCAGGTAGTCAGTCAAGGAGAAACATTCCGCTGGACGCAATATGTCGATACCACAGGTACGTCAGATGAATCGTGTACAAAGTTCGGTGTGCAAACTGTAAACCAAAACTACGCTGTGTGTGTTGAGCTTGCTGGTACAGACCGAATTGTGTTGGTAGAAAATGCCGTTGAAAACGACAGTAGTGGTGGTGCAATTACCCATGATACTGCGAACATCACCTTTACGACTGGCTGGTACGAGTTTGAGGCGAAATGGGCATCAGGAGGCGTTATTACTGTATCTCTCTACAGTGCTGCCGGAACACTCGTTGATACACTCTCTGCAACTGATACCTCTTACAGCTCTGGCGGTCTTGGCTTCACTTTCTGGTACCACAAGGGTGGTTGGGATAGTGTCAGCTCACGACCAACCCTTACAACAGAGCCGACTGTGTACTTCGGCGGTGAACAATCAGATGGCGGTGCTTCTTGGAAGACAACCCAAGATACCCTCGGTATCTATGATGTAAGTGACATTGCACGCTTGCGGGTAGCGATTGAGAACTCAGGTCTTGCTATCACCAATCAGCAGATGCTTCTTGAGTATGCGGCACTTGGTGCTGCGCCAAGTTGTGAGGCGGTCAATCCAAGTTCGTACGCTGCGGTGCCGGTGCAAGCAAGTTGTGGTACATCGCCTGTCTGTATGCAATCTTCAAGCTACGTCACCAATGGTGCCTCTATCGCCGACTTGCTCACTGGCACCGCCGGCACCTTCACGACCGGACAGCTTCGCGAAGATCCATCAAATATAACCACCAACATGAACATTGGTCAGGATCAGTACACTGAAATCGAGTACGTGCTCACTCCTACCATCAATACTGTCGACCAAAACCTCTGCTTCCGCGTGACCAACAACGGTACAGAATTCGATACATACTTGAGTGTCGCACAGCTCCGCCTTCGCTTTGATCCAGCCCTCACGAACGTCACGCTCAACGATGGCTATGACATCTCACTACTTCCGGGCACCACTACTCGCGTATATGCGACCGGTACTGTTACTGATCTCAACGGTGCTGGTGACTTGAAGCAAGCAACTTCTACCATCTACCGTAGTGGTGTCAGCGGGGCGTCATCTTGTACGCCAAACAACAACGACTGTTACCGCTCTTCTTGCACCTTCACCAACTGTGCTGGTAACAGCTGTACCGTTTCCTGTTATGCGGACGTTTACTACCACGCTGACGCAACCGCGAGCAGTAGTGCGTACGAAGGAGAAGAGTGGCTTGCGTTTGTTGAAGCAATTGACTACAACGCCGGCTACGATTTCGCTGACTCAATTGGACAAGAGCTTGATATCCTTCGTGCGATTTCTGTCGACGGTGGAATTAGCTATGGCGCACTGTACGCCTCTTCTACTTCAGGGTCTACAAACGCATCTACCTCAGTCCAAAACTACGGAAACATTGCTATCGACCTTGAGGTTATTGGTACGGACATGTCAGATGGTGCAAGTTCAATTATTCCAGCGTACGAACAACGCTTTGCAACCTCGAGCTTCACATACAATACCTGTACGAGTTGTACCGCTCTCTCAAGTACGACACCGTACGAACTTGATGTCGAGCTCGACAAACCAACTACGGCTATTCCACCAACTGAAGATGACATCTTCTGGGGTGTACGCATACCGTACGGAGTTAATAGCGCACCGCACACAGGTATGAACGTCTTTACCCCAATCAGTCCATAAGGTGATGCTATGATATCTGTATCCATGAACAGAAAAGGGAAGTTGCTCATTGCGTATCTCATCGCGTTGTCACTTTTGGTGAATAACGTCTCTTTGGCGCAGACTGACCAAGAAGCCCCTGAGATATCAAACGTACAGGTGTCTAATGTCACAGAAAATGAAGTGACCATTACGTGGGAGACAGACGAAGATGCAGACTCACTCGTCAACTATGGCCTTCAGCCTGACTACGGTATCTTGCGTATCCCTGTCGCTGAGCGTACAGCGCACACAATGACGCTCCAAAATCTTGAAGCTGGGCGTGTGTACTACTTCCGTGTGGTTTCGGCTGATGCTGATGGCAACCAGGGTATTTCGGCCGACTACCGTGTTCAGACAACGGGAACACCATCAGAAAGTTCAAGTCAGTCACAGAGTCAAAGTGAGAGCGAATCACAGCAACAAACTCAAAACCAAACCACCACTGAAGAAATTATTGAGCAAATTAAAGAAATCACCAGCCCGCAACAGCTCAAGGAGATTCTCAATGAAACTGTAAAAGCGATTGAGGGTATTACAGAAGACCTCACAATTGTTGGTCCACCGACGGTTATTCCGGAAACAACTACCGCCATTGTGCGCTGGACTACTGACCGCGAATCTTCGTCTGAGGTAGTCTTCTCCGCGAGTGACAGCTTTGATGGGACAAATTACCAGTACAGCCAGGCTTCAACAGATGGTAATGTGACAGACCACGAGGTGCAGCTTATTGGTCTCGATCCGTTTACCGAGTATAGCTTCAAGGTGAAATCAAAAGACACGTTTGGCATTGAGGGGGAAAGTCGCAATTTCACCTTCCAAACAAAAGCTTCCGCACCAGATATTCGCAATCTTCGCGTGGTAAAGGTAGAGGAAAATGCCGCTACGCTCGCGTGGGATACGACGGTGCCAGCAAAGGCGTTGGTAGAGTTCCAAGACCTCACGACTGGTGCACAGAACTCAGTCGGTCGTCCGACGCTCGCTACAACCCACCAAATGCGCCTCACTGACCTTACGCTCGGAACGCGCTACGTGGCCTTCGTGACAGCAGAAAATGCCGGTGGTGACCGTATTAAGAGCCAGCCCATCCAGTTCATTACCGTAAAGGATATCGCTCCGCCGATTATTACAAATGTGACCAACGAATCAACGCTTTTCCCAGGAGGGGAGTCGCGCATTCAGACCATCGTCGAGTGGGACACAGATGAGCCTTCAAACTGTCTCATGACATACCAAGAAGGTGTGGCGGGTGGTACAGAACCGCTTACGATTGAGAAAGAGGTTCCAGAATACAACACTAGTCACGTAGAAGTAGTAGTAGACTTCGCACCAGCTACGGTGTACCAGTTCTACCTCGAGTGTACTGACGACGCTGGAAATAGCGTAAAGTCCGAAAACTTCGTACTCTTCACACCGATTCAAGAAAAGAACATCATCGACCTCATCCTTGAGAACTTTGAATCAACCTTCGGTTGGGTTAAGAACATTAGAAATTAGCAAAGTGACAATGATGCTTTGATCGACACGCGTTCATTTTTCTTCACGAAAAATGCCGCTATGCTCGAAGAAAAAATATCGAAGCTTTGCTTCGATATTTTTTCTTCTGCGCAATGTCTCTCAAAACATCATTGTCACTTCCGTATATACCACATTTGTTTGTGGAAGACTCGGCAAAACAAAAACTTTTAATGTCATAATAGAAGCACATGGCAAAACCGCTCATTGTTTGTCGGGATCTTTCGATTATTTACAACAAGGGGAAATCGAACGAGTTTCGTGCGCTTTCGGGCGTAAATACTGACATCTTTGAGGGTGAGTACATTATTCTCTTCGGTCCATCGGGATGTGGAAAATCTACGCTTATGTATGCGATTCAGGGGTCACTTCCACCTGGCGATGGTACGCTTCTTATTAAAGGTGATGATATCTACTCGTATCCACCAGCAGAGCGTGTTTACTTCCAACGCTACGTGATGGGAATTATTTTCCAGTCCTTCAACCTCATTGGTTCGCTTTCTGTGCTCGACAACGTGGCACTTCCGATGATTTTCTGTGATGTCGATAAGCAGACTCGCAACCGTCGAGCGCAGTCACTTCTCGACCGCTTCGGAGTAGGGCACGTCTCGCATAAGATTCCAGCGATGCTCTCAGGAGGTCAGCAACAGCGTGTGTCGGTAGCTCGTTCGATGGTCAATGATCCGAAGATTCTTTTGGCTGACGAGCCGACGGGAAACTTGGACTCGATTTCTACCCAGCAGGTAATGGACAAGATTGATGAGATTAATACGTTCGACCGACGGACGATTATTATGGTGTCGCACAATGCTGCGCACCTTTCCTATGCGCACCGCGTGTATTATCTCAAGGACGGCCAGATTATTCGTGAAGTGGTCAATCCACAGCGTAAACAGATTAAACCAGTAAAGGAGGGCGAGACCATTGTGACCGAGCTTGAACAGTTGGCACGTCTCTACCCATATGACTCTGTCGAGACACTTCGTGTGAAGAGTATGGTCAATTACCTTACACAAGAGTACAGTTTCGACCAGATTGTTCGTCTTGAGCATGCTATCTCGCTCTTTATTCGTGGTCGCATCGATAGAGAAGCTTTTATTAAGGCCCTTGTTTTGACATACGAACGGGGCGGGGTCGAGATACCAGAAGTCGAAGCCAGACGTATGGCTTCAGTTGCTGAACGAATGATGCATCACGCTGACGATATCCGTCGCTACCGTGCTCGCAAAGACAACGCCAATATCTTTTTCAATCAACATAAACTCGCAGAGCGCTTGCGTGACCACCTGCTTCAAGTATTTCACATTCACCTTAGTAAAGAACAGGATAAGAACCTTGTTGAGCTTATTGCCGACCGCGTAACAGGCGTAACGGGTGATGATGAGCTAAATGAGAAGATGATGAGCGGTGTTCGAAGTGGCGGCCTCGGTCTTTCAGAAAAGGAGGCTGATGAGCTTTCTCGTTACTTCGAAAAAGTCATCGCTCAGGGAGTAGACGTAAGTTACAAAAACTAGTATGCGCGTACAAGACCTAGCACAGCTCTCAACTCGTATGTTCAAGACCAATCCTCTGCGTACGTGGCTGACGATTTTGGGTATGGGCGTCGGTACTGGTGCGGTGGTGGTGCTTGTGGGTCTTGGATTCGGACTCCAGAAGATTATTCTTGAGCAGATTGTGTTCGGGGAGACACTTCTTTCACTCGGAGTATCTTCAACAGGAGCGCGTGGGCTTGAGCTTACGCAGGAGACAGTCACACAATTTGAAAAGAATCCAAATGTCCTTGATGCTGCTCCTTTGGCTCGTTTTCCGGCACTTATTACCTATAAGGGTCTTACTGGTAACGTGTTTGTGCAGGGCGTAGAGCCACCGTACCTTCGTTATGCGGGTGTTGCCGCGACAGCCGGGGAGGTTTTTACTGATGTTGATGCCGGCGATACCAATTCCATCATGCTTTCACCGGCCGTTCTAAAGCTTTTCGGTATTGAAGACGACAAGATAAATGACTTTATTGGTCAGAAAGTCTCACTCCGCCTTTTGGTCCCGGCTGAAGATGGCACAGACGCCGTAAATGAAATCATTATCGACAAGGAGTACACCGTACGTGGTATTACAAAAGAACAGGGCGTTTTGAATGCGATGATGATGCTTCCAGAGCTTCGCAACTATGTTGGTGTCGAAGAATATGAGCGTATTCAAGTTCGTGTAAACAACAACGAAAACCTTCCCATCGTAGAAAAGGAGCTTATCGAAGCGGGGTATCGCGTAACTGCACTCTCAAAGACCGTAGAGCAAGCATCAAAGATTTTCCAAGGTATCCAGGTAGTTTTGGCGACATTCGGTGGTATCGCGCTTCTGGTGTCCGCTATTGGTATGTTCAACACTATGACAGTGACACTCCTCGAGCGCACCAAGGAAATCGGTATTATGCGTACCCTTGGTGCCTCTCCAAACGACGTTAAATACCTCTTCGTATCAGAATCAGTGGTCGTGGGCTTCATGGGAGGGGTGACAGGAACTCTTATGGGGGTGACGTTTGGTGTCACTATAAATATCTTCCTCAACGTCGTAGCGGGGCAATTTGGCGGTCAATCTGTGGCTCTCTTCTCCTTCCCACTCAATTTCCTTTCTTTTATCATCATCTTTTCAGCTGCGGTAGGGTATCTTACAGGCATTTTCCCAGCCAAGCGCGCTGCGAAGCTCAATCCACTCGATGCTATTCGGTACGAGTAATGTTGACAACGAAAACCAAACCCCTGTTCTGTTTGTGAGCGTCCGCGGGGTCTGTGTCACCACAACGTACAAAGAACATCGGAGCGTGCGAACAAATAGAACATGGACCGTTGTCATAAGTGAACGTAGACAAACGTGTGTATAAGTGTGGGTATAAAAGGTGTACTTCTAGGTACAATATAAGCAAAGTCAGTTATTTTATTTGTAATTTTTAGTATGTCGTACAACAAAAAAGAGTTTCCTCATTTCATGCAAGCCGCAGGAAAAATAACCATTCTCACTGCGTTCACAGGAGTATTGGTATTCATCGTGGCCTTCCTGTTTGATGCCGGCACCCAGCAGCTGGGTCGCTTCGTATCTGCGACCAGTACCGCCACTACGACACTAACGGTACTCAATACGCCGCCAACCTTCGCTGTAAACGCCTACGAGCTCACTGACTCTTCTACTTCAACACCTATCAACTCAGGTAGTGTGATGCAATGGCGCGCTGTGGCAACTGACTCAAACGGAGCACCATACTTCCTCCTTATTTGCGACACCAATGCTAGTCCAACCGCCACTCTATCAACAACAACCCTCGGTACAGCTAAGCCTGTCTGTGGAGGTGGTGCTACTCGCTGGGGCGTCTCATCTGCTGCTGCAAGTGGGGCTGCTGCCACTGTCTCTACCACCACTTCAGAATCAGGTCAGTTTGCAGGTGGTTCATACAGTGGTGAAAAGCACAATTGGTACGCGTGGGTATGTGACGACGACCCTGTAAATGCTCGCTGTAACACTGTGCCGGTACAAGGACCAACTTCAACTTCGGCTTCATCATCTCCGTGGCATATCAATAAGCGACCGGTTATCAATAGCTTTACTAGCAACCAGCCAGTCAATCCAGGAGCTACTCTGACTTTCTCATCAAACTCATCAGACCCTGACACTATCGGCGGTGAGGACAATATTTACCTCGTCGTCTGTCAGACCAATGGTGGTTTCAATACTTCAACTCGTACCTGTACTTCAAACCATCTAGCTACCACAACAGGATCAGTCACAGCTAACGCTACTGCAGCGTACACCCTCGCTTCGATTGTGCGTGACGACACCTACGCCTCATATGGATATCTCGTCGACCAACATGGTCATGTGGCTACCAGTACACCAGCGGCTGGACCAAGTGCCTTCCTCCACAACTTTGTGGTAAATAATGTGGCACCAACACTCCTTAGTGGGGATATAAACCTAAACGGAGGTAACGACATTACGCTATCTGTACCTGGAGACGAGACGACAGGATATACCCTTACATTTGCCGTTCGAGATGCCAATAGCTGTCTCAATGCTTCAAGCGGCAATGAAATCGCAGATTATGACGTCGTGGTATACCGTTCTGGTGTTGGCACCACATCTTGTAACTGGAATTCAAATACCTACGATCCAAACAAGTGTTATACCAACGCTGTCGCGACTACCACTTGGAATCTAAGCTGTACACAAGTTGGTGGTAGTTGTACAGGAGCGACTGACCCAGATGTCCAGTACAGCTGTACTTTCCCGCTCTGGTTCGTAGCTGACCCTACTGACGCTGGTATCGATACGCCGGCCGCACTTCAGCCTCAGTATTGGCTAGCTGCAGCTCGTGGTATCGACGACGATGGAGCTACAAGTACGCTCGTAGCAACATCGCAAAACACCGTTGACCTTATCAGCTTCACAGCTCTCGACCTTCTCACTGCTTCGATTCCATATAATGACGGAGCAGGGAATGGTCTTGAGCCAGGAGACGACACAGGAGCATTCAATGCGACGACAACAGTTAATTCTGTAGGGAATACAGGCCTTGATCAACGAGTAGAAGGAGAGTCGATGTGTGGTACGTTTGCGATCGGCAACGAATGTAACCCATCTTCAACCTCTACTATCCCAGAAAGTCAACAGCAGTTCTCATCATCAACCTTCTCATACGGTGCAGGAGTAACCCTTTCATCATCAACTGTTAAGGAAGTTGAGCTTGATGTGCCAAAGACCACATCAACCACCACACTACAAAGCGGCGTAACCTACTGGGGTATCGGGGTGCCACTCTCTATCTCACTTGCAGGTGCGTACACAGGTCAAAACACCTTCTACGCCAAGACTGCAGAAGAGGCCGACTGGGCTTGGACTCCATAAGCGAAACATCATAGCAACAGCCACCGTTATCCAATGGTGGCTGTTGCTTTTTATGCGTTTATTCCTGATAATTATTGGTAATCACATGAGGCACTGTATCAATAGGCTCTTTATTTTTGTGCTCATTCTTCCGGTGTTCTTTTTGTCCCTGGGAGCACCTTTTGCTGAAGCTAGCTTTGGTATTACACCTCCGTATGTTAAGAACACCAGCCTTGTCCGTAACTCTCAGTACGAACAGCAAATTCTCCTTGTGCGTGGCAATCCTAATGAAGCACAAGTAGCAGAAATTACTGTTGATGCTCCCGAAATCGCAAGCTGGATTCAAATTGTTGAAGGAGATCGCATAGCACTTCCTCGTGGCGAACAAAAGGTACCAATGACTGTGCGTGTCACAGTACCTGACGATGCAGAGTTCAAGCAATACACTGGTAACATTAGAATCAGAACAGTACCCGAGAGTGGTAATGTTGCATCGGGAGCGGTAAACATCTCTCTCGGCGCACTCGTAGATATTGAGCTCACAGTTATCGATAGAGAGATTAAAGACTTCCGTGTTCGTAAGGTCGCAGTCGGAGAGCTGAACGAAGGTCACAAGGTGGCGTGGCTCTTCTTCCCAGGTAAAGTGCTTTTTGAGACACTCCTTGAGAATACCGGTAACGTAGATATTTCTCCTTCTAAAGTAGAGCTCCAGATTTATGACTTCTCAGGCAAGGTTCTCCTTGAAGACACAAAAAACATCGGTCGCGTACCGAAGATAAAACCATTTGCTACAGATACGGTAACAGCAGAAATCCCAACCCGTCTTCCAGCAGGAAACTATGTCGCTCACTACAAGATTTTCAATGGTGAAGAGATGAAGCAAGAAGGAGATCTTAGTCTCACTATCCATCCGTATGGCACCTTACAACTCGCTGGCTTCGGTTTCCTTGGTCTTTCACTCGCGCACAAGATTTCTATCTTACTCCCAATCTTCTCACTCCTTATCGTTATTCTCTACATTATTCATATTCGTCGCTCGCGAAAGAAGTGGCGCGACTAAGTGGATATGAGGAATTCTCTCATTGCATTCTTTGCCATCTGTACTTTGGTGCTTCCTTATCTGACGTTAGCACAGCAAACAGCTACCACCACGCTTACACTTAGTGTGTGCGGTAACTTGGTTGTAGATGACGGAGAGCAGTGCGATGTTCCTGGAGAGACCGGTGTCTACAGTCAGACTATCGTTGGTCGTCAATGTACCGCACAGTGTCTCTACGGTCCCTACTGTGGTGATGGTATTTTGCAGTCTATTTATCAAGAGGAGTGTGACGACGGAAACAACGACGATGGGGACTTCTGTTCATCAATTTGTAAGATTGAGCCGGCTGGTTCTGGAGGCGGCGGTTCATCAGGAGGTGGTTCTGGAGGCGGCGGAGGTAGCAAGAAGCCGCAGGGTGACACAGTGGTAAACATCACTGGTCGCGCGTATCCATCTCGAACAGTAAACTTTATTCTCGATGGAGACAGTGTCGGTAGTGTGCAGGCCAACAGTGGCGGTTCGTTCGAATTCTCTACACAGTCTTCACCAGGTACAGCAACACTCGGTATCTGGTCCACAGACGTCGCAGGGACAAAGTCCATCACCTTCAATAACACCTTCGATGTGACCCAGGGCGCTGTAACCAATCTCAATGACTTGGTGCTTCCGCCGAGTATCAAGGTCTCAAAAGCAAACTTCAATCCAGGTGAAACAATAACGGTGTCAGGGCAGGCGGTGCCGAATGCAACTATCAATCTTTACATCGACAGAAATACTACTGCGCCAGTAGCGACAGGGCAGTCGGGCGCCAATGGTCAATGGAGTATTGAGTACAACACCAGTCGACTTTCAACCAACGAACACACGCTGCGTGCTCGTTCAGTCTCAGGAACACCACCGCTGACGGTACAGAGCAGTTTTAGTAGCACTCTCCAGCTCTTTGCTGGTGTAGAAGGGAATGCGACCACCCCATCAGACCTTAGTCGCGATGGCAAGGTCAACCTTACCGACTTCTCAATCCTCATCTTCTGGTGGAATACAAATGGCGGCGACTCAGACCCGCCTGCTGACATCAACGGCAACGGTCGGGTAAGTCTCGAAGACTTCTCAATTCTTTTGTTTAACTGGTCAGGTTAAAAACTTCTCACTACGTGAGAAGTTTTTTGTTTTTGATGATGTTATCAACAGAATTTGTGAATAAAATTCTCAATAAAATTTTCTTGTACAGTACAATGAATGAGTATCACCTAAGGAGGTAATCAATTAGTATTACTGCACCCGCACTTTTTGTGTAGGTGGACGCTTAGCCGAGCGTTACTTAGAGGATATACTTACAGTGAAGTTATTATGCAAAGGAGTGGAGACCTGAGCATATCGTGGGTCACAACGCCCACCTGTACCATCACCACGTGCGTACAGACTGTGAGGTAATACAACGTAGAGTAATATGCACAAAGCGTCCAACGCGCTCTCTGTGCTCCAAGCTACTGCAGCGATTGTAGGCATGGCCATCATTCTTTGGTCCCTAGGTCTACCATCACTCCGCTTCGCGGAAGCTGCAAATGTCACTTCTTTTAGTGACACCCTCTCAGATTCAACGCCTAGCGTTGTATCAAACCACACGATCGAGTTTGTAACACCTAGCGGTGTTGCTTCTGGGGAAACAATTGTATTAACCTTCGATACTGAAAATCAGGCTTTCAACCTGACCGGTATTGGACAGGAAGATGTCGACCTTCTTGAAGACGGCATCGCAGAATCAGTAGGTACAAACTGGCTTGTTACAGTTAATACTACTGCTGATACAATTACACTTACAAGTCAGGGTGCTGGAGGTGTCATTGCAGCTGGTGCAACAACTACCATTTTGGTTGGTTTGCACGCTACAAATGATGGAACTCCTGATACTCGAATTGTAAACTCGACTGCAGGGTCATATGAAATTAGCGTTTCTGCTGGATCTCAAGACTCTGGTTCAACACGAGTTGCAATTGTAAGTTCCGTTCAAGTCACTGCTACCGTAGATACACTTTTCACTTTCACAGTGGCTGGTGTGAATACAGGTCAAACTGTTAATGGAACAACTACGACAGGTAGTACAACAGCACAGCTAATTAACTTCGGTCAATTGGATGCTGGTGTAGCGAGTACAGCTGCACAAGATTTGTCAGTAGTAACAAACGCCAAGAATGGCTTTGTGGTTACTGTAGAATCTGACGGCATGCTCGATTCTACCAATGGTGCCGATATCGACGGCTTTGCCGACGGTACCTACACGAGTAATGCGTCACCTTGGACAGCCCCTCTCGGTACTCCGGGTTCAGAAAATACGTACGGTCACTGGGGAATTACATCAAATGACCCAACTGTGACTGAATCGTTAACTGACGAATTCGACACTGCTGGAAACGGTCAGGACTATGTTTCTGCATCAACCACAGCAACCGAAGTCTTCAGACACACTGGACCATCAAACGGAACCGGTGCAGGTCAAGGAACCGCACGTGTCGGATACACGGTACAAATCAGTCCTTTGCAGGAAGCTGCAACAGACTACAACGCGGTGCTTACATACATCGCAACCCCAGTATTCTAGCCGAATACTGACTCTAAGCTTGGAGTTAACGCAAAAAACCCCATCTCCCACCACGAGACGGGTTTTTTGTTTGAGCAAGTAAGTGCTCTGAACCGGGAATTTATAATTCTCCAAAATCCCGGTAAATGTGCTATTTTGCCCTTAAAATTACCGGGAATTGCAAATAATGAAAATCCCGGTACAATATGAGAAACTATGAAGATTCATATACCGAACAGTGCCTTTCTAGGAAACTTAAATGCTTTCATTAAAAGAGCTGATTTTTCTGATTCATCCACTTTGTATATAACTGCAAATGAAAAGTGGATGTCTGTGCACCCGGTTGTGCTATGTATGATTGCTGCCCTGGGTGTTATGGTCAGGAGTGAAAGCCAAGAGAAGCAGCCGATTCTCTGTGAAAGGTTTACAGCGACATCAAAGCATTATTTTAAAAGAATGGGATTATTCGATTTCTTGAGGTTGGATTCAGAAATAGAAATTGTCGAGCACGAGTCCGCTGGTCGGTTTATTCCAATCTCACAAATCCAAGACTCAAAGACACTTTCACGCTTTATTGAAGATATGATTCCACTGCTGCATCTTGATGTTAAGCAGTCACAGTCAATCAAGTACATAATGAGCGAGTTGGTACGAAATGTACTTGAACATTCAAACTCTCAGTACGGTGCATTCGTAGCTGCCCAATATCACAAAAAGACTAATACGATTAGAATTGGTATAGTTGACACCGGAGTTGGTATTAAACGAACTATTACACGCTCTCATCCTGCAAAAACAGACGCTGATGCTATTAGACTTGCTCTAACGCCTGGAATCACAGGCACTACGAGCAAGGAAGGTGGTACTGATTACAATGCTGGTGCTGGACTCTTCTTTACCAAATCTATCTCTAAAACAAATAAAGATTTTTTTGTAATTTACAGTGGCGATACACTATTTAAATTACTCAAGAAGCAAGTTGAAGGATCTCCTCTACATAGTGATCCTTTTGATGATCGACATACAATCGAGTCTAATTTACCGGTGTGGGGCGGTACTGTAGTGGGTGTAGATATGACACTTGATGATAACGAAGATTTCGCTAACCTGTTAGAAAACATTCGTGAGGCGTACACTGCAGCTGTAAGAGCTAGAAGAAGGAAGCAATATAAGAAACCTAATTTTATATGAAAACTATCAAACTCCATCCGTTGGTTGGCACTTTCGGTGAAAATAAAGATGTTGCACGTGATGTTAGAGTCGAGCAGATTGTCCCTATTTTGGAGGTGGGTAAAGATTTAACTCTAGATTTCGAAGGAGTGGATTCCGTAACTCAGTCATTCTGTCACGCACTTATTAGTGAGCTAATAAGAAATTATGGAGTAGATGTTCTTGATAGGATTTCTTTTGCTAACTGTACAGAGGAGGTGAAGGCTGTTATCGGAATCGTCGTTGACTACATGCAGTAGTTTAAAACCTGCCTCAGTGATCTTGTGTACAGAAGTAGGATTCAGAGGGTTGTTGTTGCTATACTACTCACATGAGAAGACACTCGTGGCTCAAGGGATTGGCAGTTTTTTTGCTAGTGATTTTTTCTTTTGAAGCAAACGCTGCGTCACTGTACATGGACCCGGCTTTTTCTACAATTAAGCGGGGTGATGCAGTTGAGGTATCTGTGCGTCTTGATACCGACGAAACAGAAGAAGAGTGCATTAATGCGATTGATGGTGTCGTCCATTATGCAGAAGAGCTGATTCCGGTTGATGTTTCTACCGGAGATTCGATATTTAGCGTATGGGTAGAACAGCCAAAGATTAATACAGCTGAGCGCACCATCACCTTCGCCGGAGGAATTCCAAATGGCTACTGTGGACGAGTGTCAGGTGATCCTCGACTCACAAATAACGTCGTGAAGCTCATTTTCCGTTCAGCTGGTTTTACTATTTCTACAGACGGTGCAGTACAGGGAACAACAAGCGCAAAGGTGGAATTCTTGCCTGAGACAACAGCATATATCAATGACGGTTTTGGTACCAAAGCAACGCTTGCGCTCTACGGTGCAAATGTCGACATTTCAGACAAGGTGAGCACGACACTTGAAGATCCGTGGCGCGATGCAGTAGTGACTGACACAATTCCGCCGGCTGACTTTAGTATTGAGTTGGTACGAATTCCAAACGAAACTGGCAAGTATCACATCGTCTTTAACACAACCGACAAGCAGACCGGCATTGACCAATACCAAGTTATGGAAGAGCCGCTTGAAAAGTTCTGGGACTTCGAGTGGGGTCGTGCCGATGCGCCGTGGATTACTGCGCGCAGTCCGTACATACTTGATGATCAGTCACTCAATAGCACTATTCGTGTGAAGGCCATCGACAAGGCTGGCAATGAGTACATTGCCACACTTGTGCCGTCTGAGGATATTCGTGGCGTCTCAGCAGACCAAATGATTATGTGGGGAGCGATAGGCTTCATGGGGCTTCTTGTACTCGCCGTACTTGGTGTGATTGGGCGCACGTTGTACAGAAGGCGTAAAGAAAAGCAGTTACTAGCAGATGATAACAATGAAGAACATGACACAGACACAGAGTAATCTTGGAGCGATGGTGCGCGGATTCGTTCTCTTTGGATGTTTAGCGATTTTCTATGGACTAGGAGCTGTAATCGCCGAAGCGGCGACCATGTCGGTCTCTCCAGGGACGGGAGTATACGCCACGGGCGCGACCTTTAGTGTGCGAGTAAACGTCAATTCTTCTGGTAAGTCTATCAATGCTGCTGAAGGGACACTTAGCTTCAATCCAAACGAACTCTCGGTCGTGAGCGTTAGTCGCGGTAGTTCTATTTTTAGTCTTTGGGTGACAGAACCATCCTTTTCAAATAGTGCTGGAACCGTCAGTTTCAGTGGCGGTCTTCCAGCTGGGTACACCGGTAGTAATGGCAATATCATGTCGATTACATTCCGCGCCAAGGGTTCTGGTCCAGCGAAGGTAAATTTCTCGAGTGGTTCAGTGCTTGCAAATGACGGCGCCGGAACAAATGTTCTTACTTCAATGAGTGGCGGTACGTTTACAATCAATGCAGCAGCTCCGACTCCAGAAGCTGAGGAAGTGGTGGTGGAGTACGTGGCGCCAGCCAATACACCAGCAGCGCCGAAGATTACATCTTCAACACACGGTGACGCGAATGCGTGGCACACTGCCAAGGAGGCGGTGCTCAATTGGGAACTGCCGGCGGGAGTTACGGCCGTGCGTACACTTCTTGATGATCGTGCTTCCAGTGTGCCGACCAAGGTATATGACACGCCAATCCGCACCATTACTCTATCTGACCTCGACGAAGGTGTTTCGTACTTCCATGTCCAACTTAAGAACGCTGACGGTTGGGGCAAGGTATCACATTACCGCCTTGCGGTAGATAGTGAAAAGCCAACAGCAATCACCATCACAACCCCAGAAGGTTTTGATGCGAATAATCCAGAGCAGCAACTCGTTGTAAATGTTACCGATGCAACTTCAGAGGTAAAGAAGTTTAAAGTGCAGGTAGACAGTGCTGAGCCGTTTGAATTCATTAAGGAAAATGCTTCAAGCACTATCAAGCTTCCAGCGATGGGGCCGGGATACCACACAGTTGTCGTAGAGGCATTTGACGAAGCTGGCAACAGCATCATTGGCAATCATTCGTTTGAGGTGAAGTCATTTGAGAAGCCTACATTCACAGAGTACCCAACCGAAATCAACGACCAAGTTATCCCGGTAATCAAGGGTACGACTCGACCAAATTCAACTGTCGAGGTTGTGCTTACAAAGCTTGGTGCAGAGCCGACTACCTACGAAGTGAAGAGTGACGAATCAGGAAGCTTCACCTTCATTCCAGAGGGACGGTTCTCAACCGGTGTGTACGAGCTCACCGCTCGAGCAACCGACCAGTATGGTGCGAAGAGTCTTGATGCTGATACTATCCGCATCGCTGTCCAAGAGCCTGGACTTATCCGCATTGGTTCAATACTTGTGAGCGCGCTATCAGTTATTATTCCGCTCATTGCGCTTGTTGTCCTCTCGATTGTTGGCGGTTGGTACTTGCTGGCATACTTCCGCCGCTTCCGCAAAAAGATTCGCGTGGAATCTGTCGAAGCTCTCGACATCTTGCACCGTGAGTTCTCATCGCTTCAGACAGAACTCCGTCGACAAGAGTCACTTGTCTCAGAATCTCGAAAGACAAAGAAACTCACTAAGGCAGAAGCAGACATGATTGAATCACTCGACCGCGCTCTCCAGGCTTCGCAGAAGAATGTTGAGAAGGAAATTATGGACGTAGCCCGACTTACCAATAACAGCAACGAGTAGAAAAGAAATAACGATACGAGTATGAAAGAAAGACAGAAACGAATGTACGATGATTACAAATACGCACTTGGCTTAGGGCTTCTTATCCTGGCCTGTGTCTGCACCATACAGCTTGTGGTACAGGAGCGACTTTCAAACCTCGAAGAAACTCTTTTAACCCAGATTCATGAGCAAGAAGAGTTGCTCACAGCTATCGCAAAGGCGACTGCCATCAACGGTGTCGACACTAGTACTGAAGGAATTATCAGCGACTGTTCTGTGTCTGAGCGATCAGAGTTCGATGTCCTGCTTGGTCGACTCGATAGTGGTCTTTCTCAGACTGAGCTTACAAAGCTCGATAGACTTTTTGGTCGTTGTGGAGACTTCTTTGCGGAGCGTAAGTCACTTATGGTAGCAAGGCTTGCACGTGAAGTTATGATATATGCTGATTTGGTTGAACAGCTTGGGGTGGTCACAAGTACCGATGAGTCAGAAACCTTCAAGGTGGAGTCTTGGCGAACTCTTGCAGACGAAGAAGCAAAGCAGGCTGAACTCTTTGCCAGTTTAGTCAACGTGCAGGATAGTATTATTGCCGCACTCCTTTCAGGTAAAAGCCCAAAATCTGAAGAAATTAAGACTATTTTGAGAGAGGCACAAGAAACGCAAGGGATGCTTATTGTCACCAGTAAACAGGCTGCCAGCGTTCGAGACACCCTTCTTCCGCTATAATAAGGGCATATGCGCCGAATTATCAGTTGGCTAAAGGAGAGACTCAAGGCGTTTTCGCCGCGCAAGAGCAGGACCGTAAAAACGATGTTCTCGTTCTCGATTCTTGGGGCACTTCTTCTGCTTGGTGCTAATGCCATTACGGGCACGGAAGTTTCATACATACGTCTGCAAGCCGACAAGAGTGTGATTCAGGCGGGGGAACGCTTTTCGCTTGATGTGTATGCCTTTGCTCATGTGCCAGTCAATGCGGTTGATGTAACGCTTCGCTTTGAAGAGGATGCTGTTGAGGTGCTAAGTGTCGACAAAGGCCAGTCAGTTTTGACTATTTGGACAGAGGAACCGAAGGTGGAAAAAGATAGGGTGGTACTTCGTGGTGGGACCTATCGCAAAGGATTTGTTGGGGAACACAAAATCGCAACTATCGATTTGGTTGCGAGACAGAGCGGTCAGAGTGAATTTTTTGCTGCTAACGTGATGTTGCTTGCCGGCGACGGTAAGGGAACTCCTGTTTCTGTGGCTGAGTCAGACGACTCAAGCCTCAACTTGTATGTGTACGATGAAAATGAGGCACCAGAAAATATTGGCGTTGATGTAGCTGTCAGTATTGTGACCGATATCGATGGTGACGGAAAAGTCAGTCTCAAAGACGTAAGTTCATTTATGGGTGCCTGGAGCAACAAGAGTCGAGTGTACGACTTTAATGGTGACGGGATGATGTCATTTAAGGATTTTTCTATCATTTTGGCAGATGCATTTTTCGGTACGTAGCTGTTGATAGTGGATAACTCAGTTTTTTAATACTGTTATTATTAGGGGGTGTGATGGAGGTATTAAACGTACAACAACGGGAGCTTAATCATATAGATTGAGATGCTCTTTATTCGTAGATCGAAAAATGTAAGAAAGCGCCAGAGCGCCTGGCTTTATTCTGCTGTTTTTAACGGTGCTCTTTCTACGTGTCTTATCTTTATTCTCTTTGCTTCGTTCCTCATCCAGCCATTCCATAAAGCGCTAGCAGCTGAGCCTTCAGAAGTGTCAGAAGAAGCTCCAGCCGTAGCAGAAGATGTGAAGGTGCAAGAAGAGCTGGTAGAGCCAGAGCCTGAACCACAACCAACTCCAGAAACGACGGAAACGACGGAAATGACTGGTGAAGAGGCTATTGAAGAGGGTCCTGATACAGAGATTGAAGAAGTGTCTGATGTTGTGCCTGATGTCACCGAGGAAGATATTGATACTGAACTGCCTGCAGAAGGTGATACTGATGCCGAGCCTGATGGTGGTGACACAGATGGGAGTGACATGGAAGCTGGTTCTGAAGAAAACGCAGAAGAGGAAGAGGCGCATAAGAATAAAAAACCTGAACAAGTAGTGCAGGTGGAGGGTTTGGTGACTGAGGAAAATTTCTACCAGTTTAGTAAGCAGTCTTGTGTGGAGGTGGGTGGAGGAACATACCACTGTACAACTAGCACTGAGGGTGTCACTGATGCGCAATCAATTGCGTATGCGGAGCGCGATGGTGGGGGAGATATGGAGATATTTGTGCGTACTTCCAAGAACCGCGTGAAGCAACTTACCGATAATGACTATGATGATACGTCACCACACTATGATCCTGAATCTATGCGCGTGGTGTGGCAACGTCTTGTCGATGGTCGTCAGCAGATATTGCTCTATGACATCATGGAAGAGAAAGAATCTCAGCTTACCTTCTCAAGGACCAACAATATGGAGCCAAAGGTTTCTAATGATGGAATCGTGTGGCAGGCGTGGGATGAGCATGATTGGGAAATTATGTACTTTGATGGCACTTACACCGAGCAACTAACTGAGAACGAGTCTCAAGACGTGGCTCCTGTAATTGAAGACGGATACGTTCTTTGGAATGTGCTCGGTGGTGATGAACAACAGGCTCGTCTCTATGACCTTGATACTAAGGAAACTATCTCTATCGAGGGTCATGAAGGAGGAACAATTAGCAATCCGCGCTTTGTGCTTGTCTACGATACTGAGTACGAAAACGGTGACGTCGTTACCCAGAGCCTTGATCCAGCAACTGGCCTCTCAGAGCCGGTAGCCGCGAGACCAGCTCCAGAGCCTATCAATATCCCAGAGAGCGACCCGGTGGGAGAAATCAGGGCGCTTATCACGAGCGGTAAATCAAAGGACGAGAAGCAGCTACTTGATATCGACACAGACATCGATTCAGGAGACGGTAATGCAAGTAGTACAGATAGCAATGCTCTCAACCTCAAGCAGGCGGATGACAGTGTTTCTGCTCCCGTAACTATCGACATGAGCGATAACTTTGAGCTCACTGAATACGACTTGGTTATTCCTGAAGGAGCCTTTGAACAAGCCCTCGAAGAGATGGCTTCGAGTACACAGCAGTGACATAGGTTTTTGCTGAAATATGGCGTAAAATAAACGTAAGATATGTTTGGAGGAAAGCGATTTTCACGTCGTTGGCTACATGCTGTAACTGGCTTTTTGCTGGCGGTGATTTCGATAGAATTGGTGCATGACTTCGTGGCACCAAACCTTCCGTCACTCTTCGAACCACAAGTGGTAGAAGCAGCCCTCCTCAACATCGACCCAGATGGAGAGGGAACAATTCAGGGTGCCGACACGACCTGTGCGACAACCGCTAATAACACTTGTCTTGATGATGCTGTACGTAGCCCGACCGCGCCCTCAACTGCGGGTGATTATGTACAGTTCAACCGTAACCAAGGTGACTACTACACAATGGGGACAATCGCTAATGTAAGCTCAGTCTCAAGTATCACTATCTACATGTACCACGTTGAGGGAAACACTGGCCACCAGTTTCAGGTGGGGCTCTACGATGCCGCACAGACCACTCAGTACGGAACGACTCAAAATGTCACTATTCGTACAACGGCACAGTGGGATTCGGTGACGATTAGTGGTCTTTCGCTATCGCAAGCTCAACTCGACGGACTTCGAGTGCGCACGCTCTGTACACGACCTGGAACAGGTAACTTTTGGTGTCGTGATTACGCAATGTATGCGGCGGTCACATATACAGAACTTATAAACGTCACGGTTGGAACTACTGGCACCCAGCAGAATCTTGATGCGGGAACGACCGGTCAACATATCGGCGGTGCATTTTCTATTCAGGGAACAAATGGTAGTCGTAATGTAACATCAGTAACTATTAGCGAGACCGGCACTGTCAACGGCTCCACAAACCTAGATAACATTAGCCTTTATTACAAAACTGATACCTCGGCGCCGTATGACTGTGCGAGTGAGCCATATTCAGGATCCACTCTGTGGGGTTCTGTTGATGCCGATGGGTTTAGTGGTGCTGACGGTAGTTCAACTTTTTCGGGAACTAGTGTTGGTATCTCTCCCACGATATCCATGTGTGTCTATGTTGTGCTCGATGTTTTATCATCAGCGGGGGCCGGAGAAACGATTGAAGTGCAGATTACGTCACCTCAGACTGAAGTGGTTGCGAGTGGTAGTCCGGTGATTACGCCTGCCTCAGCAGTAGCTATTTCTGGCGCAACAACTATTCAAAAGACTGTGCTGACACAAGAGAACTACCACTGGCGAAATGATAACGGAAATGAAACCGGCGCTACTTCAGCAACAGGAGGAAGTGAAAACACTGCGTATACATCATTTCCAAAAGGAATCGTGAAGCGTGTTCGTTTTGCTGTTTCCAATGAAGGAAACAAAACTTCAGCTGCAACGCAGTACCGCCTTGAATATGCCCAGAAGGTGAGTACTTGTTCGGCAGCTTCTGGTTGGACTGATGTCGGTGCGGGCGGGGGAGACTTCGATATGTCGAACACTGGCAACTTCACTGATGGTGACAACACAACCAATATCTCGGTAGCTAGTGGAGGTGTAAGTGATCCAAACACAACCTTCCTCACTCCAAATGCTGGTATGAAAGATACTAGCTCACAGACGGGCAACATCACCCTTACCTCAACTGAGTACGTAGAAGTCGAGTACGCGATTGTCGGCTCGACAGGAATTACTGACGGTACCTCATACTGTTTCCGTGTGACGTCTTCTGGTACGGAGATTCAGACGTACACTCGCTACGCAGAAGCTACTGTAGCGGCAGATATTCTTGTCACTTCTTCTGGCTCTCTCACAAGTTCTGTGACTATTCCACAAACCAACCAGTATGCTGGTGGGACGTTTGTAATCGACGATCAGCTTGGTGGTTCAAATAGCGTGACAAGTATTAAGATTAAAGCAGCAGGAACAGTAGATGCGGAGAACATGCTTACAAATGTGAGACTCCGTTACGACGTCGATGCTTCAGCGCCATACGACTGTTCCGGTGAGACATACGCTTCGGGCGATACGCAATTTGGTGTCGATGGTTCATTTAATGCCAGTAAGGAAGCCACATTTACAGATACTGAGACGGTTGATGGTACACATAGCATGTGTGTGTACGTCGTTTACACTGCAAGCTCGAGTATCATCAATGGTCAAACATTGACGCTCTCCATCAACAACGCTTCAACCGACGTGGTGGCAGGTAGTGCCTCGGTGGCACCAAACTCAGCCGTTAATATGGGCGGTACCACCACCTTCGTTGCACCATATGTACGTCAGACCGGCTACCACTGGCGCAACAACGACGGTAGTGAAGCGGCGGCTACTTCAGCGACAGGAGGAACTGAAAACACTGCCTTTGTTGATTTTCCAAAGAGCACCAACTATCGCTTGCGTTTTGGTGTAGCCAACACAGGTGGTGCTTCTGCTGCGAGTGTGGGATATCGACTCGAGTACGCACAAAAAGTGTCGACTTGTGGTGCGGCTACCGGGTGGGCCAGAATTGATACTGGAGGTGATGCGTGGGATATGACCGCTAATGGAAATCTTACCGATGGTGCAGATACCACAAATATCTCAGTGGCAACCGGTGGTGTGAGTAACGGTGCGGCGACGTTTGTTTCTACTAACGGCGGCGTAAAAGAGTCTAGTGATGAAACAGCAGGAGTGGTGATTCCAGATGATGACTACCTTGAACTTGAATATTCAATTACCGCCAATACTAATGCGGTGCAGGGGGCAACGTACTGTTTCCGAGTGACAGCCGCTGGCACCGCACTCAATCTCTACGACAACTACGCCGAAGCAACTATTAAACTCGATACCGACTTCAAGATTCAGCGTGACTTTGAAACTATGACAGGAACAACGCTCACAATTACAGCGGGCGTTGATTACGATGCGCCGGTAGCGTCTACTTCGGCATTTATTCGTATTACTAATACTCAGCTCACTGGCGCAGGGCCAAACACAGGCGCAGGTAACAGTAACGCCAACGATGTTACTGTGTATATTACCAACCCAAGTAATATCATGAACAGTATTACGTTTGCTCGTACTGGTACGGGAGGTAATACTCGTATTTCTTGGGAGATTGTTGAGTATAAGGGTGTGTCTGGAGGAGAAAACGAAATCATTGTGCGGGGGCAAGGGATAATCACGTATGGTGCTGGCAATACAACTGCCAATAGTCCAACTCTTACGGGGGTTGTAACAGATGCAGATGTGGTGCCATTTATAACCGGCCAACAGAACCCTGATGCAGGGCGTACTAACTATCATCTTGGACTATCTACATCGGCGTGGAGCTCTTCTAATGACCAAGTAGCACTGACGCGCGCAGCAAGCGGTAACGCTGGAATTGTTTCCTACGCAGCGGTTGAATTTACTGGTAGTAACTGGAAAATTCAGCGTACTGAACATACATACTCGGCTGTGGGAGCTACTGAGACAAATTCTATTACTGCTGTGAATAGTCTGTCTCGTGCGTTTTTGCATACGCAAAAACGCACAACCCAAAACAACCACGCAGACTTCGGTCACGAAGTCTGGCTTTCTGGTATCGGACAGGTATCGTTCGCACTTGATGGTGCGGCTGCTTCTGCCGCTAATCATACCTCTGTGGCGTGGGTAATTGAGAATACACAAACACAAGGTCTCAAGATGGATGTGACCCGTTCATCGGCTTCATTTAATACAACTGGGACTTCTCCGCAGGCGAATAACGTTACTATCAGTCCCGCCCTCACTGACCTCTCCATTGCTTCAATTTTTGCTAACAATCGTAGTGATGGCGGTACCCGCACCTGGCCAGAACCAATCATGGGTGCTCGCATTATTTCACTGACGCAGTATGAATTGTGGCGCTCTGACATCAGCAATAATATCGCGTATCGTACAGAAATTGTGGAGTGGCCGACAGCCGCCCGAAAAATTACACAAAATTACTACCGCCTTTACGCTGACAATAATGCGCTTAAGCCGACCGACCCGTGGCCTGTCGGTGGAACAAATTTAGGTGAAAATACAGAGATGACAGCAAATGACGACCCGATTGCGCCAGGTGAGACCATTCGTCTTCGAATGACACTAGCGATTAGTGCTGCCGCTCAGCCGGCCACCCTCGACTCATTTGATCTTGAGTACGCACCGCGTGTGACGACATGTAGTGCTATCAGTACTTGGTACAGTATCGGGGATATTGGAAGCACAACGGCCGCGTGGCGAGGGGTTGCAAACACTCCTGCCGACGGCACAGCACTTTCTGGCGAACCACCAACAGGCGGAGATTTACTCATCTCGGTCGCAGATGTGGCAGGTACGTACGAAGAACAAAACTCCACTGCACTTAATCCATTCACCGCCTTTCCAGGCGAAGATGTTGAGTATGATTGGGTGATTCAACACAATGCCGCTGAAGACAAGACTTCGTACTGTTTCCGTATGGCGGAAGCCGACGGTACGTCATTCTTTGGCTACAACAATTACCCAGTAATTCGTACGGTTGGATATGAACCGCTCGTAACTAATTGGCGTTGGTATGAGGATGAGACAAATGCCACACCAAGTTCACCGAGAGCAAATGAAAACGTCGCTCCAAGTAACATGGAGTTTGATAATGCGTTTAAGCTTCGCCTCGTACTTCGAGAAAGTTCGGGTGCCAACGGCAATAACGTAAAGTTTGCTCTCCAATACTCAGAGTATGCTGACTTCTCACAAGAAGTGCATACGGTTACGAGTACGAGTACTTGTGCTGGTGATTCTCTCTGGTGTTATTACGACGGAGCCGGAGTAGATAATGCAACCATAAATAGTGCTGTGATTTCAAACGCCGATACTTGTTCGGGAGGAGTGGGAGCTGGTTGTGGTACGTACAATGAAGGTACTAGTACCGCGAATGCAACACTTGACCAGACAGCGTACACAGATACAGAATTCGAGTTCACGGTGAAGCATGACGGTGCACGCTCAAATGCTGTCTACTACTTCCGACTGTACAACCTCACGTACGATGAGGTGGTAGGTGTTGCGCCGACGTTCAGCTATCCATCTTTGGTGACAGAGGGGGCGGCACTTAATGCGTCCATGGGAGGAATCAGTGCCGGGACTTCCATTGCAGGAATCACAACTGATGTATTGACGACGGCGTCCGCTATTAGCTTCGGCTCTCTTCCGTTTAATACTGACTACGAAGCGGCGCAGCAGATTTCCATCGACACCAATGCGACAGAAGGGTACCAGCTTTTGGCGTATGGAACACAAGACCTCCTCAATACCTACGGTGACCCTATTCCTCCGGTGACCGGGACCAATGCTTCACCTGCAGGATGGAATACGGTCTGTAACACAGGCGTGCAAGCTGGCTGTTTTGGATACCACACTACTGATGCGACGTTGTTCAATGGCTCGACCAGATTTTCACCAACCGACTCATACGCTGCACTAGACTCGACTCCTCGTGAGATTATGTACAGCTCAATTCCTACTGCTGATATTGAGAATATCGTCTATCGAATCAAGATTACCGCTGACCAGCCAGCGGGGGATTACACGGCTGATATTGTCTATATTGCGGTTCCGGTCCACTAAAATGATATGATTACAAAACACACTATGAAACGATTTTTGGGTACACTCGCGCTGGCTTTTATCTTGAGCAGCAACGTAGCATCAGCAGCTGATCTTTCCGTCTCTCCGCTTTTTTTAGATCTTGATTCAGAGGCGCGTGACATTATTACGAAGGATATTACTGTTACAAACAACACTGGTAGCAAGCAGATTGTTTACGCAACGGTAAATGAAGTTGCGGTGGATGAAGGAGGAAAGATTATGGAATTTGTCAGTCCAGCCATGAGTGACCGTACCGACAC
>JBDLTL010000005.1:0-46641 GCA_039799085.1 Candidatus Parcubacteria bacterium
GAATACGTACTCGTCGAGTGGCCGTATCCATCTGGCAACCTCCACATCGGACACTGGTACGCATTTGCAGTACCTGACATCTATGTGCGCTACCGTCGCATGACCGGTAAGCAAGTGCTATACCCGATGGGTTTTGATGCGTTCGGTCTTCCGGCTGAAAACGCGGCCATCAAGCGCAACATCAATCCACGCGAATGGACTGAGCAGAATATCGAATACATGAAAGGGCAGCTCGGTAGCATGGGCAATGCCTTCTCATGGGATAAGACCACTTCCTCAACCGACCCTGAGTACTACAAGTGGACTCAGTGGATGTTTGGTGAATTTTTCAAGAACAACATTGCATATCGCGGCGAAGGTATTGTGAACTGGTGCCCAGGATGTAATACGGTAATTGCTAATGAACAGGTGCAGAGCGATAGCACCTGTGAGCGCTGTGATAGTTTGATTGAAAAGAAGCGCATGCCACAGTGGATGATTCGCATCACTGATTTTGCTGACGAGCTTCTCGACGGACTTGAGACTGTCGATTGGCCAGAACACATCAAGGAAGCACAACGCCAGTGGATTGGACGCTCCAAGGGCGCTGAGATTGATTTTGAACTGTCTGTTGGAGAAAAGGTGACTGTCTTTACGACTCGTCCTGACACACTCTTTGGTGCTACATATCTCGTCCTTGCTCCAGAGCATGCATACGTAGAGAAATACAAAGACCAAATTACAAACTGGGATGAAGTAGCGACGTACGTGCAGACCGCCAAACAAAAGAGCGAAATTGAACGTGGTGACAACACCAAGGAAAAGACTGGTGTAAAGCTCGAGGGTATTACAGCCAAGAATCCGGCCAACGGTGAAGAAATCCCTGTCTACATCGCCGACTACGTCCTTGGTGGCTATGGTACTGGTGCGATTATGGCTGTGCCAGCGCATGATGAACGAGATAACGCCTTTGCACGCAAGTTCGGATTAGTCGTAAGGCCAGTGGTGGCAGAGCTCATACATGACCCTAGAGAAGGTGTTGAAACACTTGAGCGCGGACACGTGGTTGATCTTATTATCGAGCATCCTACCGACGGAACGTTCTTGTTACAACGAGAGAAGGACACTGACGGTCCTGACCATGTTCACTTTGTGGGCGGCGGAACTGAGGGTGAACGACATATAGTAGCTATCCAAAGAGAGCTTGAAGAAGAGACTGGATTTACAAATTTTAATATAGTGAACAGCGCTGTCCATGTAGTCGATGCCCACTTGTATAGACACACGAAGCAAAAGAATCAGCATACTGAAAGCTATTTCTATCACGTAAAACTCACATCTCTAGAGCAAATTCCTTCAGAAATTGAGGAAGGTAAGCACACGATAGAGTGGGTGTCGCGAGATGAGATTGAGAATAAAATCACTTGGAGCGGACATTTGGCTGGTTGGCGAGCATTTGAAGGCACAGCCTTGCATACAAGCGCTGGCAAGCTTGTAAATTCAAACGAATTCAACGGAATGAATTCCGAGGAAGCAAAAGCTGCTATCACAGAAAAAGTCGGTGGTCGAATGACGAATACGTACCGTCTGCGTGACTGGTCTATTGGGCGACAGCGCTATTGGGGTGTACCGATTCCTATTGTCTACGATCCGGAAGGGAAGGCGCATGCGATTCCAAAGGAACATCTTCCATGGATTCTTCCCGAAGACGTGGACTTCACACCAACCGGCGTTCCACCACTTTCTAAATCAGTCGAACTCAAGGAACGCACTGAGCGTATCTTTGGTGTAGGCTTCACACCAGAAGTGGAGACGATGGACACCTTTGTGGATTCTTCATGGTATTTCCTCCGCTACATCGACAATCACAATCAAGAGGGGATTTCTTCAAAGGAAGCGCAGCAGGACTGGATGCAGGTCGACATGTACTTTGGTGGAGCCGAGCATACCACCATGCACTTGTTGTACTCACGGTTTTGGCAGCGGGCGCTCAAGCGGCTCGGCCTTGCGCAGCATGCCGAGCCGTACAAGATGCGAATCAACCGCGGTCTTATTCTCGGACCAGATGGCAATAAGATGAGTAAGTCGAAGGGGAATGTTGTGGATCCAGATGAACAGGTGCAGCTCGTCGGAGCTGATACGGTAAAGATGTACCTCGCCTTTATGGGTCCGTACCAAGGTGCGAACTACCCGTGGGACCTTGGCGGTATCGCCGGACTTCGCCGCTTCCTTGAGCGAGTCAACGGTCTTTCTGCACACATTACAGGGGAAGAGCCAAAAGAAACCCTTTCACTCCTTCACAAGACCATCAAGAAGGTGGGCTCAGATATTACCGAGTTTAAATTCAACACTGGCGTCAGCGCCATGATGATTTTTGTGAACCAAGCTGAAAAAGCAGGTCTTTCAAAGGAAAGTTATGAGCTATTTTTGCGAATTTTGGCTCCTTTTGCACCACACCTTACAGAGGAATTGTGGTATGAGGCAGGAAATTCATGCAGTATTCATACTGCTGAATTTCCTGCCTTTGATGCCAATCTCGCCAAGGACGAACTTGTCACTATCGGCGTTCAAATAAATGGAAAAATGCGGGGAACCATTAGTATAGCGCCGGAAGCTGATGAGGCGACCGCGATGGAGACTCTGAAGAATAGTGAGGAATTACAGACCAGAATAACAGGTCAGACCATTAAGAAAGTCATCTACGTACCTGGAAGAATTCTCAATATTATTGCCAGTGAGTAGGTGTTGACCGATTTGTGCCAATATGTTATAAACTACGGCACGCATTGAAGATTGAATCAAACCAACTTCTAAATTAGCAAACATGATTACGTTTAAACCCAAACAAATTACTAAAGGCCTGCTCGACGTTCTTCCGGAACGGGCCCGTGACGTCCTTGAAAAACGCTACGGACTTGGCGCCGACGGTGAAACTTACACCCTCGAAGCAATTGGAAAGTCATACGGAATCACCCGTGAACGAGTCCGTCAGATTGAAAACTACGGTATCCAATCCATCCAGAAGTCTGAAGTCTACAAGAAGCACTACGAGCTATTTATTGAGCTCCAGAAGCTCATTGACCAACTCGGTGGTGGCATCATCGCAGAGCACGTTCTCCTCGATGAGCTCTCTTCAGAAGCAGCAGTACGTAATCATATCTATTTCCTCCTCGTTGTAGGAGACCCATTCTTCAAGAGTAAGGAAAACCCTCACTACTCACACCGTTGGTTCACAGAGCGAAAAATCGCAGACACGGTAGAAAAAGCTCTCAAGAACGTTCATAAGAACCTCGAAAAAGATGCTCTTATTAGCGAAACTGAAATCCTCGAACGTTTCCGCAATGAGCTTATCGAAATCGCTGACCGCCACGATGATGAAACACTCAAAAGGTGGCTTCTCATCTCAAAGCAGATTGGACGCAATCCACTAGGTGACTGGGGTCCTGCAGACAGTCCAAATATCCGCGTTAAGGGTATTCGCGACTACGCCTACCTCGCAGTAAAGCGTCACGGCTCACCAATGCACTTCCGCGAAGTGGCTGAAACTATCCAAGACCTCTTTGGTCACGATGCTCACGTAGCTACAACACACAACGAACTCATCAAAGACCCTCGTTTTGTACTTGTAGGTCGTGGTCTCTACGCACTTTCTGAGTGGGGATACAGCACAGGAGTTGTAAAGGATGTCCTTCGCCAGATTCTCGAAACTGAAGGTCCGCTCTCACGTGAAGAAATCATCGACAAAGTACGCAAGGAACGATACGTCAAGGACAATACGATTCTCGTAAACCTCCAGGACACCAACCTCTTCAAGCGTCTCCCAAACGGCCAGTACGCAGTTGCTGACTAAGTCCAGAAATTAACAAAACCCGCTCGACATTCTGTCGAGCGGGTTTTGTTTAATGATACAATGTACGCACATTATGGGAGATTTGTTTAAAGCCCTCTTTGGTGCGGTCGCTGGTCCGCTCCTCCTCGCGCTTGGATTTGGAGTGCTTTTTTTCGTCTTTTGGCAGACAGGTGTCGATCCGGTTCCAATGTTCTCCTTTCTTATTGCGCTCTCTCCGATTTGGATACCACTTTCACTCTTCTATATCTTCTTTGAACGATGGCAGGATTATACAGGACTTAAGTTCCAAGATGATAACGGGCGTGTCACTCTCCGTATCAAGCCGCCACAGGAGGTATTCAAATCTCCAGAAGCGATGGAAGGAGTCTTTGCGCAAATCTTCAATAGTTACTCACGCGACAACCTTGTGCAGGCCTACGTCGACGGAAAGCGCCCACTGACATATAGTTTCGAAATTGCCAATGTCGGAGGTGAGGTGCGCTTTTATGCGAACGTACCTCGAAAGAAGGTGAAGAATCACCTTGAAGCAGTACTCTATGCCAATTATCCCGGCATTGAAATAACAGAGGAAGTGGTCGACTACACCGCCGAGGTCAAAAATGATCTTGATAAGCATGACTTCATGGCGTTCCACTTTGTTAAGAAGGATGATGAAGTGCTGCCAATCAAAACCTACATCGACTTTGGTCTTGATAGAATGCCCAAAGAAGAGGAGAAGTTTGAGCCGATGGCACCACTTCTTGAGCATGTCGGAAAGTGTAAGCCACATGAGCGCATTTGGATTCAATGGCTCTGCACACCACACGTAAAACAGGAACTCAAGAATGGTTATCTTGACGCAAAACCAACCTGGGAAAAAGCAGCAAAAGCTAAAATCAAGTCAATGATGGAAGGTGAGCGACCCGGAAATACTGATGATGTATTTACGCCATCTAGACTTACATCAGGGGAGCGTGACACCATCACGGCCATTGAGCGCAACATCGGTAAATACGCGTACGAAGTATCTATTCGAGCCATGTACATTACACTCGACAAGAACCGCTTTGACGGAGACATGATTGGTCCAATTCTGCGTGGCATGTCGCAATGGGATATGATTGGTCGCAATGGTGTTGGTCTCAAGTGGCGCACTGACTTCGATTGGCCGTGGATTACTGACCCAACAGGCACAAAAAAGAAATACTACAAAAAGCGTGAACTTGATTACTACAAGGGACGTAACTGGCTTGATGGTGATGCCAAAGGGCATGGAGACGCACCAAAAGTCATGTCTGTCGAGGAGCTAGCAAGTATGTACCACATCCCAGGCAAGACTATTATTACTCCTGCGCTTTCACGTGTAGAATCTATTCGCCGTAACGCACCGTCAAATCTCCCGACCGGAGATCCTAACCAGTGGTCATCATGAACATAACAGAACCAATTCCAGAAGCACCAACATTGACCGAAAACCCAATGAAAAAAAGCTTTACTTCGTACATCCTTGCGTTTTTGTTATTGTCTATGACGCTTATCTTTTGCGCATCAGGATACCTCTATGTTGAGAATAAGGCTCCAAGCGACTTTGTCACACCGACTGTTGTGACGATTGAAGAGGGGAGTACGATGCGTTCAATTGCGACACAGCTCGAAAGGGCAAATGTCGTCCGTTCAGGAACTCTCCTTTACTTTGCAGTATCGATGTTCTATGACCCGACTGCTGTTAAAGCCAGTGTTTATGTCTTTGAAGAACCCCTCACTACAAAACAGGTCGCGGAGCGGCTCGTCACCGGAGACTTTGGAAATGACCTCATCAAGTTCACTCACTACGAAGGGGAGCGTGCAACAAGCATTGCAGACACAGCCGAGACACAACTGATTAATTTTGATAAGGAAAGCTTCCTTGCTCGAGCAGTACCCTTAGAAGGAAAACTTTATCCTGAGACGTATCACATTCCAAAGACATACACATCAGATGAACTTATTGACCTCATGCTAAAAACCTTTGCAGAGAAAACGGTATCAATTCAACCCCAGATTGATAATAGTCAACTTTCTTTTGAAGAAGTTCTTGTTCTTGCCTCAATACTTGAAAGAGAAGCAAACTCCCCCGAATCAATGAAGGTTGTCTCTGGCATTCTCCAGGGTCGCATGGAAGCAGGTATGCCACTACAGGCCGACGCTTCTATCGAGTACGTACTCAACAAGCCACTAAAAGAACTGACCTCGGAAGACCTGAAAGTCGACTCGCCATACAACACCTACACAAACAAAGGTCTCCCTCCAACACCAATTGGTAACCCCGGAATCGACGCTATCATGGCGGTACTGGAGCCAGAACGCACCGATTACGTCTTCTATATCACCGACAATGAAGGGAACTTCCACTATTCGGTTACCTACGACGAACATCTCGACAATATTGAGAAGTATTTGAGGTAACACAAGACACCCGCTCAATATTTATCTCAACACGCGTTCGTCATTTTCTAGGAATGAAAATGACGCCGCTATGCTCGCTTGGAGCAGAAATTTGAAATCTATGATTTCAAATTTCTGCTCCATCTGCGCAATGTCTCGCCAAACATCGAACGTATGTCTTATGAAATAAAAAGAATCCAAATGCACTATTTGCGGAGGACGGTGTTGGGGTGGTGGTCGAGCAAATAGTCGTATTGGGTTCTTTTTTATGATACCGTGTTGCCATGAATAAAGCCCAAACTGTGTTTGTTGGTCTTTCTGGAGGAGTTGATTCTTCAGTAGCCGCGCTTCGACTAAAAAAGCGTGGTTTCAACGTGGTTGGTGTATTTATAAAAGTCTGGCATCCAGACTTTATGGTCTGCAACTGGGAAGCTGAGCGACTCGACGCGATGCGTGTGGCGGCTCACCTCGATATTCCATTCCTCACCTGCGATGCCGAAGCGACCTACCGAGACGAAGTAGCGCGCTACTTTATTGAAGAATACAAAGCTGGACGCACTCCCAATCCGGACGTGCTCTGCAATAAAGAGGTGAAGTTTGGAGCGTTTCTGCGTTTTGCGAAAGAGCGCAGAGCAGACTTTGTGGCGACTGGCCATTATGTCGAGCGGAAAGAAGGAGCCAGCGGCGTCGAGCTCCACCGGGGCCAGGATGACAACAAGGATCAGTCATACTTCCTCTACTCACTTTCGCAAGCACAGCTCGACGCCGCTCTTTTCCCGGTCGGCGACACTCCAAAAGAGCAGATTCGAAAAGAGGCCACAAAAGCTAGCATTCCAACAGCCACCAAAAAAGACAGCCAGGGTGTTTGCTTCCTTGGACACATAGACATCCCAGAATTTCTCTCACACTACGTTGAACTAATTCCTGGTGACATACTCGATACCAATGGAGAAGTAATTGGCACCCACAAAGGTTCTCTTGTATACACCATTGGACAACGTCATGGACTTACACTCACAAATAAAGACACTGACCGTAAACACCTATATGTGATTGCAAAAGACTTACAAAGCAATACTGTCACCGTTTCAGAAGAAAAGCCTGTTATTCTGAGCGGTGATACAGTAAAACTTCATAATGTTATTCTCCGCACACCTCTTTCTACTGGAGACACAGCCGAAGCTCAATTTCGATACCGCCAAGCCCCCTTTACAGTTACTGTTGTTGATGTAACTGACACAGCACTCACTCTGAAAATGAATGAACCATCAGAAAGGCCGGCAATTGGCCAGTCATGTGTTATTTACCGAGGAAGCCACTGCCTTGGTGGTGGTATACTGGCGTAATGTCGTTCTTGGTAACAAAAGCCGATGGTACCACTGAGTATTTTAAAGTTGAAAAATTGAGACGCTCACTGCGTCGTGCCGGCGCCACACCACAAGAGGTAAATGAAATCGTCGTCGACATCACCAGCACGATGACGAGTGGCATGAATACCCAAGAAATCTATCGCAATGCGTTTGCAAAGCTTCGCGAACACCAAGCCCCCGCTGCTGCTCGCTATTCACTCCGTCGAGCACTCTTTGGACTTGGTCCAACCGGATTTCCATTCGAGCTCTTCTTGGGAAAACTTTTTGAATCTGACGGCTACAAGGTTCAGACTGGCATCATTATTCCGGGCAAGTGTGCCGAACATGAAATCGATGTTGCTGCATACCGCAATGACCACAGCTTTGTTGGTGAAGCAAAATTCCATGCACGACCAGGTATTAAATCAGACCTGCAAGTGGCAATGTACTCGTATGCTCGTCTTCTTGATTTGAAAGAGCGCAAGATATGTACAGACGATGTTTGCGGTATTTCTGAGTTTTGGCTCATTACCAATACAAAATTCACCAGCGCAGCTGAAAAATATGCTGAGTGTGTCGGCATAAAGCTCCTCTCCTGGGACTATCCGAAGCATAACAACCTTCACGACCGTATCGAGCGAGCAAAAGCCTACCCGATTACTGTCATGCAGTCACTCAGCCCATCACAAATCGAAGCCCTTATAGCTCGAGAAGTCATTATGTGTCGCGATATTTTGGAACAACCACACCTCTTGAGACACCTACACCTTTCAACCAAAAAGCACGAAGTCATCATGCAAGAAGTGGCCGAAATCTGCGCTTCTAAGTAACATCCGGCCTCTCATACCGAAATGAGTTCCTGTAATGTCAATATTTTAAGGTTTTTTTGCGTGATATACTCATTTCATTACAGTTAATACAGAAAATCATAAATTCGTATGGCAGATGAACACAACAACGACGAAAGTAAAAAGACCCTCGTGGCCTTTGTCGTCGGACTCCTTATTGGTGGTATGCTCGTATGGGCATTCTCAGGTCCTGAATCAGACATGAAGAAGGACACTAAAGACGCTGATGAAGTAACAGCTTCTTCAACACTCGAAACAGTTGATGAAGAGACATCTGCTCCAACAACACTTGAAGTTGGTGACGCAAATATCAAAATCGCTGACCAAGCAGCAGGCATGGCTGTAAAGATCGATAGTGCAACCTACCCAGTAGAAGAGGGATGGATTGCAGTGCGTGATTACGAAGGAGACAAGGAAGGATACGTACTCGGTGCAGTACGTTTCAGCAAGGCTGACGGTCTTGTACCGACCGAAATCGTACTTACTCGTCCAACAGTAGCTGGAAAGAAGTACGGCATCTCACTCTACAAGGAAGGAGGTGACAATGACTGGGGAGGTGACGAGAAGCTCGAGGGCATCTTCGGAACTTTCACGGCTCAGTAATACGACCAGAAGTAAGGAAAAGACCGGCGCAAGCGCCGGTCTTTTCCTTTTAAAAATTAGTGTTAATCTATATTTTGAGAGGAGATATTAGATGTTCAGAAGTCTAGTCTGGCTGATTGCAATGATAAACATTGTGGTCATAAACTTATTTTTGTTCTTCACAGGACCACTCGCGATACTTACATCGTTCCAACCTGAATATCAACTTAGCGCCTATCTGGTCTGGCTGGTATTCAATGCACTCATCTTTCTCGTGCTTTTTGCAAAAGCAGATATGGTGGGGGAAGGAGCAATTTCGTTCATCGGGATTTCTTTCAACGGAACTTTCGCACTGACAGTCATAACTGGCTTCATCATGCTTATAGCTGATGCTTATGTCGCAGATATTTTCGTGGCACCATTCTGCATCATTCTCGGCATCACGACCTTTGGTCAACTCATGACTAATGCTTACTGTCTTGAAAAGAGACCCGCTCCTGTGTGAGCGGGTCTCCACCCACCCAACCCGCTAACGCAGCGGGTTTTATTGTACCCAAGTCTCATCCGAGCGAGATGTTATACTATCTCCAACATGGCTGAATACATCAAGAAATACAATCCTACTCGGAGTGCAGAATGGAACTACGGTGGCGCAAAATGGAAACTTTCACGTTCCAAAATAGACTTTTTTATGGAGTGTCCGAGATGCTTTTATCTCGACAACAAACTTGGCACAAAGCGTCCGGGGTTTCCGTCGTTTAATCTCAACATCGCTGTCGATGAGCTCTTTAAGAAAGAATTTGATATTCATCGTAAAGCAGGAACGCCGCATCCAATCATGACCAAGTATCAGATTGATGCTGTGCCATTTTCACATAAGGAGCTTGATACGTGGCGCGACCCGTTTGTGGGAATCATGCATACACACGCTCCGACCGGACTCGTTGTAAGCGGCGGAGTTGATGATATTTGGGTAAAGCCTGACGGTACACTTATCATCATTGATTACAAATCAACCTCCAAAGATGGAAAGATCGAAGCTCTTGGAGATAGTCCTTGGGAACAGCAATACACTCGCCAACTTGGCGTTTATCGTTGGCTCTTGGAACAAAATGACTTTACCGTCGATCCTGTGGGCTATCTCGTGTACGCCAATGCTGATAAGAGTCTCGACGCCTTTGATGACAAGCTTATTTTTGAGACAACACTCGTGTCGGTAACAACTGATGTTTCTTGGATTGATGCGACGTTAGCTGACATAAAAGCCAATCTGGACTCAGAACAACTGCCACCAATCGGCAACAGTTGTGAATTCTGCCCGTACCGCGAAGCCTGTGGTAAAAAACTCCAGGCAATTCACTTTGCCAATAAAGGGAAGTAGGGCGGATGAGGGGTTTAACGAGCATCCGCGGGACCAAACGCATAGTCGAGTACCGAAAACATCTGAGCGTGTGAGATAAACCTCTCATCCGTCCTCAACGATCTATGACACAATTCCAAGACAAAGTTAAAGCAGTTGTACGCACCATCCCAAAGGGGAAGGTAATGACGTATAAGGAGGTAGCGAGCGCTTGCGGGCGGCCGAAGGCCGCCCGCGCCGTCGCCAATATCATGGCTGCGAACTACGACGAAACTGTCCCTTGTCATCGTGTTATTCGCTCAGATGGGAGCCTAGGTGGGTATAACCGTGGTGGAATCGAGAAAAAACGTAGTATTTTAAAGAGTGAGGGGTATAATATCTAAGACTTATGGACCCAGAACTACAACGCCTAGAAAATGATTTGGAAAAAAATCGTCGCGAACAGACAAAGCTTCGAAATGAAGAAATCGAAGTGCGGACTCGTCAAGAACACGCAATGCAAAGAATTAAAAGTGATGCCGAAAGAGACCTAAGTCGAATTCAGCATCATTACCGAGACAACGAGCGCGAAATTCAGCGCCTCGAAGAGCGGCGAAAGCGGCGCATGCAGGAGCTGGAACACCAAAAGACAATTAACGGAGGTAGGCAGCATTAATCCATGACTACCATGTATTCCTACCGAGTGGAACAAGCTATCCGAGCAGCAACCATCCTTCACCAGGATCAGCTTCGTATGGGTACACTTCCACTACCGTACATCTCACACCTCATCGCAGTGGTGCTGATTTTGAGTGATTATACTGACGACGAAGACACTGTTGTGGCGGCATTTCTGCACGACACACTCGAAGACACTGACTATACAATTGACGAACTCCGCGAGGACTTTGGCGGTGTTGTTGCTGAAATCGTCCTCACCCTAACAGAACCAAAGGTAAACAAGAACGGCATCAAACACACTTGGCTTGAGCGGAAGAAGGCCTACGCCGCACAATTAAAAGTAGGTTCAGAAAAAGCTCTCATGATTGCCGCAGCAGACAAGGCACACAACTTCCGTACAATTGTCGAGGAGTACCACGATGATTACAAACGTTTTTTCCAAGACTTCGGCCCTCAAACAGCAGATCGTATCGAGGCTTACCAGACAATTGCTAACATCATCAATAGTCGCTTGAAAAGCGACATAGTGCACGAGTTCAACCACACCTTTACTGAATATAAAAAATTCCTCATCGATGTCGAAAAAGCAAATAACAGTTTCTAAACAGAAACTCTCCGCAAAGGAATTACTCCAAAAACTCAATATTAAATACAGAAAAATTCACACTCGTTACGAGCGGCTCTTTTGGCAGTCATATATGGGTGACCACAGCGTAAATGACTCTTTCGCTAAGGAGCAAATGGCTCGCGAACAGTTTCGAACGAACGAAATTCTTTCAGGTGAAGTGCAAGCCGCTCTGGAGACAGCCCAAAGTACCGATAAACAAAAACTGGAACAATGGGCGCTCTTTTTTTCTAAGTTCCAAACACCAGAACATGTAAAAAGTACGTTCTCGGAAATTGTCGCCCTTGAGAAAGAAATTCTCAAAAAACAATCTACTCGAACTGAAGGATACAATGACCCGAAGACAAAAAAGTTCATCAAAGCATCGCGTGCTCAAATGAGTAGTATCATGGGTACACATCCAGATGAAAAAGTCCGAAAAGCTTGCTTTGTAGCACTTGAAGACCTTGCGACAAGCAGCACAAAAGAACTTGTTAAACTAGTTTCTCTCAAAAACAAATACGCACAGGCGCTTGGTTTCTCTGATTTTTACGCCTACAAAGTCATGATTGAAGAAGACATGACAAAGGAGGAGCTATTTTCTATTTTTGACACCATCTTCGAAAAGACAAAGTACGCCTTTGATGACATCCGCGAAATGGAGAAGACTATGCCTGGACTTCGAAAACCATGGAACCGAGCCTTTCTCCTCTCAGGCAATTTCACAAAAGAAGCCGACAAATATTTCCCATTTGAAGAAGCACTTACTCGCTGGGGTCGATCATTCAGAAATCTAGGTATCAATTACCAAGGTGGCACGCTTCAGCTCGACCTCCTAGACAGAGAAGGGAAGTACGAAAACGGCTTTTGTCACTGGCCGGACTTGGTGTACTTTGACGGAAAGAAAAGAATTCCGGGTTCATCAAATTTCACCTGTAACGTAGTCTACGGACAGGTTGGTTCGTCGCACAGAGGCTACAATACTCTCTTCCATGAAGGTGGACACGCGGCACATCTCCTCAATACAGAAGAGACTGAGGCGTGTGTGAACACTGAATACCCACCAGCATCAACCGCCTGGGACGAGACACAGTCTATGTTCCTCGACACGATGCTTTCCAGTATCGAATGGAACACTCGCTATGCATACTCAAATGAAGGGGAAGCATATCCTTTTGAACTATACGAACGCGAAGTACGCAAACTACGCCCACTCGCACCACTTCGTATGAATGGCATCACGTCTGTGATGAGTTTCGAGCGAGCATTGTACGAAGAGAAGAATCTTACTGAAGAAAAGGTGCTTTCTATCGCCAAACGCACATTTAAAAAATATACCGACAGCAGCGTTGATTCGTATCGACTGCTCAGCATCCCACACATCTACAGCTGGGAAAGCTCTTGTTCGTACCAGGGATACGGTCTTGCCGAAATCGCTCTCTTCCAGTGGCGAGACTACTTCTACAAAAAGTACGAGTACATCGTCGACAATCCTGCAGTTGGTAAGGAGATGAAGGCGGTGTGGAAGTACGGCTCTGCCAAACCATTCCCTGAATGTGTGAAGCTCGCAACTGGAAAGAACCTCTCTCCAGATTCGTACCTAAAGCAAGTCACCATGAGTGCTGATGCAAAAATCAAACAAGCAAAAACAAGAGTCAAACGCATGGAGACAGTAAAAGCAAACAAGAAACCGATTGACCTCAAAGCAACGATTCGGCTTGTTCACGGGAAGAAAGTAATTGCCACCAACAAAAAAAGCTTCGAGGATATGGCAAGCAGATACGCTAAGTGGCTTCAAACCATGAAAGTCAAAAACATATGAGTACAGCAAAAAAGGCTCCGAAGAAAATTGCCGTCCCCGGTTTTTCATTCGTAAGATGTGAAAAGGGAATCAGTGAGTTTGTCTTGAAAACAAACGGTCTTCGGGTACTTCACCATGAGAGAAAAGGGACTGGGGTCGTAACAACCAACATCACCTACTTCGTCGGTTCACGCGATGAGAGCAGGGGCGAGACCGGGTCTGCACACATGCTTGAGCACATGCTTTTTAAACCAACCATTCACGACATGAAAAGAGGCGACGACCAAGGTGAGTCGATGCGATTTGAAACAGAAACAGGCTGCATCATCAACGCCAACACCTGGAAAGACCGTACCACGTACTATTACAGTTACCCGAAGTCTTATACTGAACGCGCTATCAAAATAGAATCGGAACGAATGAATGGAGTCGTACTCACAGACGAAAGCCTTGCTCCCGAGCGAAACAATGTACTCTCTGAGTACGACATGTACAACGGCGACCCATACTTTGCCCTGTCAGTTGCTATGGCAGGCGCTGCTATCCATTCCCACACCTACGGCCACGAAACTATCGGTCATCGTGAAGATATTGAATCATACAACGCGTCTATACTCGACAACTTCTACAAACGGTACTACCGCCCTGACAACGCTATCTTAATGATTGTTGGTGACATCGACGAGAAAACGGCACTCACCCTAGTAAAAAAGTATTTTACTACCACACCAAAGCCGCACGACCTAATTCCGCGACTCAATCTAAATGAGCCAAAGCAAGAAGGACTGCGACGAACGTCAGTCGAGCGTCCATCAGAGATGAATATTGTATCTCTTGGAATTAAGCACCCCGGTTTTCCTAGCAATGATTGGTACACCGTCAGCTGTCTTTTTGACGTGCTGACAACAGGGCCTGAGAGCGTACTTCACCGCGCACTAGTGGACACAGGTCTTGCGAGCAGTGTCGAGGGAAGTCTTGAACCTACCAAGGAAGAAAACCTCGGAAGTATTACAATAACTCTCGCAAAGGATGTGACCCATGCAAACATAGAAGAAAAAGTGCTTTCTATCATCAGAGAACTCAATACAAAAACTATCACACCCCTTCTCAAAAACATCAAAGCTAGAATGCTCACTGATGAACTCTTTGCGCGCGACAACTCACTTCGCATCGTCGCTGAACTCACTGAATACGCGTCGGCGGGGGACTGGACGTACTTTAATAAAACTCCTGACATTATTAATTCCATTACTCCAGTGATGGTGCAAAAAGCGGCGGGCGATTATTTCAAGTCCAAAAATATGACTATCGGTTACTTTATTGGCACAGGCTCCTAGTATGAAATACAACATTATCGAAACAACTGATACTTCTTTTGCAACCATTTCAGACCCTGGTCTTGAGACTGTGATAGCCTATTTTTCAGTAGATATTCACGATGGTAAAACTGTCACCAAAAGAGCAGTGGAGTTCTTGTACGCTGATATGCTTATGTCAGGAGCAGGGAAGTACAATCGTGCTGAGTTCTTGGATACATTAAACGGACTTGGTGCGAATATCACTGTCGGCATATCAGATGGTGTATGTACACTCTCTATTCGTGCCCGCAAGGACGTCGCAAAAAAAGTGTTTGCACTGACTGAAACGATACTCCTTTCGCCTCACTTCGACGGAGACGAACTCAAGCGCGTGAAGCAGACCGTCACCAATGCAATCATTGAGAATAAAGAGAATGCTCGAGCACTCGCGCACCAACAACTTCGCAACTCCCTCTACGGAGCAGAAGATCGCCGGTTCACTTTCAAAGAAGACGCACTGATTGAGGCAATTAAAAAAGTCACCCCAAAAGATTTAAAAACACTCCACAAGCGAATCATGGGACAATTTTTCACCTGCTCTGTGGCAGCTGAACAAGGTGTTGCAGAAGAGCTTAAAAAAACGCTTCGTAAAATACGAAAGAACTATCCTCTTGAAGAAGCCCTCTTTGGTATCCATCAGCAGCTTCCTCCAGTACCAAGACTCATCACCAAAGAGATGCCAAGTAAGCAAAACATTGAGTTCAGCATCGGCACTCCGGTCCCCATCACCTTGCACCATCCCGACTTCATCCCACTCATCTTTGGACTCTTAGTTCTTGGTGGACCACTCTTTGCAAGCCGTCTCATGAGCACCGTCCGAGAGAAAGAGGGACTTACCTATGGTATTAGCGCTGACGGTCAAACCTTCCTAAACGAAGAACAGGGGTATATTCGCATCGGCACTTTTTTCTCACCCGACAATACCATTAAGGGTCTTTCCTCAACCTTCCGTGAGATTAAAGCTCTCAACGAAAAGGGCATCTCTCAAGCTGAACTTGAACAATTCAAGGTAATTTTTGAAACAAAACAAACGCTCATAGGAGACTCTATTTCACGACAACTGAGCGATCTGCACTCATATCATATGCAGAAGTTCTCACTCGAAGAAATCGCGCTTCATAAAGCAAAAATCAAGAAGCTGACAGCAGAAGAAGTAAACAGCGCCATGAAACTATATCTAGACCCGGCCACACTTATCATAAGCGCAGTTGGCCCAATCAAAGCTATCAAAAAAGACCTCGAAGCGTTTATGAAAACTGTGGCATAATAGCTCGTATGAATATTCTTTTTTGGGGATTAACAATTGGCGTACTCGGGAAGGTGCTTGTGGTAGTTGGTGTACTTGTCGCTCACAGCGGGATTATGAAAGAACATAAAATCGACACCGTAGTACTTCATCGCTTTCATCTCGAACACACCATCACCGTTCTTGGTCTCATCCTCATCTTGCTCGGCTACTTCATGGAAATCTACTTCTACGGCTTTACGCCATTTCTTACATGTAGCGGCGAAGAGTGCTCAGCCGCAATACTCAACGCCTTTGCGCCAGTAGCAAAATAACCGTTTTTTGGTATAGTGCTCAAACTTACAAAGTAATAGTCTTTTAGTTATGTCAATTTCAGGAAATGAAATTCGCCAGAAATATATTGATTTCATGGTCAAAAATGGTCACGTCGCGATTCCATCAGCGGCGCTCGTTCCTGATAACGACCCAACGACACTCTTCACCTCATCAGGTATGCAGCCACTGGTGCCATTTCTCATGGGTGAACCACACTCAATGGGCACACGCCTTGTAAACTCACAAAAGTGTTTCCGTGCTGACGACATTGATGAGGTTGGTGACAACCGACACACAACATTCTTTGAAATGCTTGGCAACTGGTCGCTGGGCGACTATTTCAAAAAAGAACAACTTCCGTGGATTTACTCATTTCTTATCGACGAAGTTGGTCTCGACCCGAAAAATCTCTACGCCACAGCATTCCAAGGTGACGAATCAAACGGTGTACCGCGAGACACTGAAGCAGTTGAGATTCTCCAAAAGATTTTCGCTGAACGTGGCATTTCTAATGGCGTTGGTGAAATGGGTTCAGAAGAAAACGGCTACGTACGCGGCATGCAAGAAGGTGAGCGCATCTTCTACTACGACGCAGCGAAGAACTGGTGGAGTCGTTCTGGTAAGCCAGAAAAAATGCCTATTGGCGAACTTGGCGGAGGAGATAGCGAGATCTTCTACGACTTCGGTACTCCGCATGATCCAAAGTGGGGCGAACACTGTCACCCAAACTGTGACTGTGGGCGCTTTCTTGAGATTGGAAATTCAGTTTTCATGGAGTACATCAAGACCGAGAATGGTTTTGAGAAACTTCCAAAGCAAAACGTAGACTTCGGCGGTGGCCTTGAGCGCATCGCAGCTGCGGCCAATGGAAATGGCGATGTGTTTACCACCGACCTCCTCTGGAATGTCATCACCCAAATAAATCAACTTTCTGGAAAGTTTTACCTTGGTAACGAAGAAGCTTTTCGCGTAATAACTGACCATATTCGTGGAGCTGTCTTTATGATTGGCGATGGTGTTATGCCAACAAACAGCGAGCAGGGGTACTTTGTGCGCCGGCTTCTTCGTCGCGCCGTCCGCTACACTGACGTTCTGGGCATTCCTGCAGGCGAACTTCAAAATCTTGCAGAAAGCGTTATTGCCACATACGGTACCTACTACAAAAATCTTGCCGAAAAGCGTGACGCAATCAAGCATGCCATCGCAGTAGAGGAGGAACAGTTCCGTAAAACGCTCGAAAACGGACTCAAGCAGTTCAATAAACTTTCTCTCCAAGTTCATATGACTACCAAGGAAGTGGACGGGAAGAAAGTTCTGGACAAGGAATCTGCCCACACAGTAAAGGCAATCAGTGCTCAAAACGCTTTTGATCTCTTCACTACCTACGGATTTCCGATTGAACTTACTGAAGAAATCGCCAAAGAAAAGGAACTTGCTGTAGACCGTAAGGGATTTGAAGCACTTATGGAAGAACACCGTGAAAAGTCTCGCGCTGGTGCCGAGCAGAAGTTCAAAGGTGGACTTGCTGACAGTTCCGAAAAGGTTGTTCGCCTCCACAGTGCCAATCACCTTATGCTCGCCGGACTTCAGAAAGAGCTTGGCAGTCACGTCCACCAAGCTGGCTCAAACATCACTGGCGAACGTCTTCGCTACGACTTCACCCACCCGGAAAAGGTCGAGCGTGACGCATTAGACAGGGTAGAGAAGTATGTAAACGACGCAATTAAGGAAGGAGGTCTCGTCACTGTCGAAATCGTACCAAAAACAGTTGCTGAATCAGATCCAACTGTAGAAGCTAGTTTCTGGGACAGATATCCTGAAGATGTAAAAATCTACACCATGACAACCACCAGCGGAAAGGTGGTGTCACGAGAACTCTGTGGTGGGCCACACGTAGAAAAACTAGAAGACATCAACGGCACCTTTAAGATTGTGAAAGAAGAATCTTCATCTGCTGGCGTCCGTCGTGTGAAAGCGATCTTGGAATAAAAACAAACCTACGAGCCAGGCATACATGCAAGAAGTGGCCATGTGCGCTGTTTGCGCAGGGCGGTGTTGGGGTGGTGGGCGCGCAAATAGCGTACATGGCCACTTCTGTTACAAATCGACTATCCCCGAAGCTCCAAACAAATCAAAACAACGACTTGTATAATGTATATACATGTCGTTGTTTTCGTTTAAGGAGAGCGCTGAGCGCATTGGGGCTGTCATTGATATTGGGTCAGCGAGTGTTCTTGTCTCACTTGTTTCTTCAATTCCAAACCAGCCCCACCCTCGCATCATCTGGAGCCATCGTGAGCACGCACCACTACGCAACATCGATTCTCTCGATCAAAGCTCAAAAGCTGTCATGACAGCCCTCATGAACGCACTGCTTAAGCTCGATGTGGAAGGGAGGCGTGCACTACGAGACTACAAAAGCGGACTTAAGGTTACCGAAGCTCAGTTCACCATCTCTGCACCATGGTCATATACTGTTTCAAAGACAATAAACTATGCCCAGGAAGAACCATACGAAGTAAGCAACGAACTCATTGAAGAGCTCCTTAGGGCTGCTGTGCAAAAGATTCGTGAGGACTTAGGTGATAGCGAATCTGTAAACGAGCTCGGCCTCACCGTAATCACAAGAGCGACCATGGATCTTCTCACCAATGGCTATCGTGTGAAATACCCAATTGGCCAAGAAGCAAAAGAGCTCTCCATCTCACACGCCAGCGTCGTAACGCAACAGTACCTAGTTGAACACATCGACGACCTACAGAACAAAATATTTCCTGGAACGGAGTGTAAAAAAACCTCATACATGCTGGCGTTTTACTGCGTGGCGCAGGACTTGTATCCAGACACTTTCGACACCTGTCTTGTTCATATCAGCTACGAAGCGACCGAAATCGGCATCGTACGCGACGGCACACTTCGCTACTCAACCCACACACCCTTTGGTTCTTTCTCATTGGCACGCGAAATAGCTAATATTACGGGAGTACCGCTCTACGAAGCATTTCAATATCTCCACGACGATAATCCACACGACTTCATTGAGAATCTCTCTGAATCAAGGCGAAACGAAATCGAGCAAGTATTTGAAGCCTACACTGCTCGGGTTGCAGATCTTTTCCGACAAACAGGGGACGAGCTTTCTATTCCAAAGAGCGTTCTCCTGCACGCTGACCTCAAAAGCGAGAAATTCTTCAAGGATATTACCGATAAGGCTGCAAGACGCACCCTCAAGTCTGATCCACTCATCAAGCTCGTCAGCCCAAACCTCTTTGACATCATGACCCACGGAGAGCAGGCAAATAAGCCTGAAGCTCTGACCGACACAGCCATGCTTGTTTCCGCGCAGTTTTTCCACAAAGGTGACCACCTACGATTTTTCGAATACTTATAAAAGGCTATACTTATAGAATATGAACCAAAAATGGAATTTGCAGGATATTAGACCAGCCGAGCCACGTAAGCGTCGTGTCGTGTCGCCGACCACACCAGTTGTTCGTGCTAATCGCGGAGACATGGTCGAACGTCCTTCAATCGAACCCGAGCTTCATCTCGAGCGTCGTGACGACGAAGAACGTGAGTATGAGCGTGAACGTGAGCAAATTCCTAGCATCACTATTGAGAATGGTACAAAAAAAGGCAACAAGCGAGTTGTTGTATCGGCTTTAATTTTCCTCGTTGTTGTTGGTGGCGCACTTGTTCTAAGCGCCCTTTTGGGAAAAACAGAACTCACAGTATACCCACAACATCGAGAACCAAACATCAATAGCGAATTTACCGCCTACCCAGACAAGCGAGAAGACTCTTTGAGCTATGAAGTCATGACTATCGAATCTACCAGCGAAAGCCAAGTCAAAGCGAGTGGGCAAGTTGAGGTAAAGAGAGAAGCGTCTGGAATGATTGAAATCATCAAGACCACACCAGGCACCGAACGTGTCATCGCCAACACACGCTTCCGTTCACCAGACGGCAAAATTTTCCGCATCAAGGAAGCTGTTGTGGTCCCAGGTGCGGTCAATAATGTACCCGGCACAATTCAAGCAGAAGTTGTAGCAGCTGAAGCGGGGGATACGTACAATCTTCCAGCCGGAACACGCTTTGATGTTCCAGGCTTCCAAGAAGGAGGACTTGATGACCTTTACAAAGCTATCTACGCTGAGAATCGCTCTGCGTTTACTGGCGGATTTAATGGTCCACAATTCCAAATCGACGAAACCGAACTTGGAACAGCTCGCCAAGCACTCCAGATTAAGCTCCGTGATGAGCTTCTCAAGCGTATTGAGGCAGAAAAACCATCTGGATTTGTAACCTTCCCTGGAGCTGTAACAATTACCTACAATCAGCTTCCTGCTGTTGAATACGGCCAAGATCTCGTAACCATTCGTGAACAGGCTATCCTCCAGATTCCTCTTTTCAAGGCAGAAGATTTTGGCACATTCCTCGCGAAGGAGGCAGTAGCTACATATAGTGGCGGCACTGTCCGAGTCGAGGACCCTTCTGCTCTTACATTCGAGTACAAGTCAGCTACGACCAGTTCATCTGTGATTGCAAATGAACCATCCCTCACCTTCGTTCTCAAGGGTAAACCTCGCCTCATCTGGCAGTACGATGCACAAAAGCTCACCAAAGACCTCGCCGGTCTTCCAAAAACCTCTATAAATAATGCAGTATCTGCCTACCCCGGTATTGAAAGCGCAGTTGCTAATATAACCCCATTCTGGAAGCGTAGTTTCCCAGATAACCCTGAAGAAATCATCATTGTCGAAGAAATTAAGGAAGAAAACGAGTAATTTTCCGCACAAAATAGGAATCTATTGTTGACGTTTTACCTATTTTTTGTTAGACTCACCCCGTTTAATGGATCAAGAGAACGACGTCAAAGACGAATTAACTTACGGAGTAGTGGAAGAAGCCCTTCCTAATGCTCTTTTTCGTGTAAAGACAGAAGACTCAGATGAACTCGTTCTTGCTTATCTCTCAGGAAGGATGCGAAAGTTTAGAATTCGCGTCCTTGTTGGCGATAAAGTTGGGATGGTTATGGATCCATATGGGGGCAAAGCCCGCATAGCAAAACGCGTTTAAGTTATTTATTAAAAGAAAGTATGAAAGTACGATCATCAGTCAAAAAGATGAGTCCGGATGACATCATCGTGAAGCGTCGCGGTGTTGTCTACGTCATCAATAAAAAGAAGCCTCGGCACAAACAGCGCCAAGGATAAAGAATAAGAAATTATGAGAATTTCAGGTATTACAATTCCAGATACTAAGCAGCTGCCGTACGCGCTTACAGCCGTATACGGAGTCGGTCTATCAAGGGCTAAGACTATCCTTGATGACCTTAAAATCGCGCACACAAAGAAGCCTACTGATCTCTCAACCGATGAGGAAAACGCTATCCGTGAAAAGGTAGAAGGTTTCCGCATCGAGGGCGAACTTAAACGCGAAATCTCCGCCAATATTAAACGACTCAAGGACATCGGTTCATACCGTGGTTCTCGTCATGCTAAGCGCCTTCCAGCACGTGGACAGCGCACCAAAACCAACTCTCGTACCCTCAAGGGAGCGAAGAAGACTATGGGTAGCGGACGCCGTAAGCTCGAGAAGACTTAAAATTACTAGCAATTCGTAACGATATATGGGTAAGAAAAAAATAGTACGAAAGAGCGGCGGTTCAGATGTAGCAGGTACATCACGCGCTCTCAACCGTATTCCGAAGCGCAAACTCGCTACCGGAAAACTCAACATCCTCGCCACATTCAACAATACACTTCTCACACTCTGTGACCCGAAGGGTAATGCTGTAATGTCTGCATCTTCAGGTGCACTCGGTTTCAAAGGATCACGTAAGTCAACTCCTTTTGCAGCAGCAAAGGTTGGTGAAATTATTGGTGAAAAGGCTCAGCAGATGGGAATGAAGGAAGCTGAGGTAGTTGTCCGTGGTGTGGGTGCTGGTCGAGAATCAGCTCTCCGTGGTTTCTCTGGAAAGGGAATCGGCATCACCAAGATTACTGACATGACACCAGTTCCATTTAATGGCCCGCGCGCTCCTAAGCCACGTCGCGTATAGTTTTTAGCGTATGAAAATCGGACCAAAATTCAAAATCGCCAAGCGTCTCGGTGCTCCAATCTTCGAAAAGACTCAAACTCAAAAGTTTGAACTTTCAGTAGCTCGCACCAGCAACAAACGCTCAAACAAGCGTCCCGGCCAGGCTAGCGACTACAAGCGCCAGCTCATCGAGAAGCAGAAAATGCGCTTCTCATATGGCATTACCGAAAAACAGCTTCGCCGCTATGTAGACGAAGCAGTAGCAAAGGAAGGTCACAAGCCAGTAGCTATTCTTATGGACCGTCTCGAGACTCGTCTTGATAACGTTGTCTACCGTATGGGCCTCGCTAAGACCCGTCAGTTTGCACGTCAGATGGTGTCTCATGGACACATCGTTGTAAACGGCCGCCGCCTCAATGTTCCGTCTCACAAGGTACGCGTCGGTGACGTTATCACTGTACGTGAAGGAAGTAAGCCGAGCGTAATGTTTATCGGACTCGCAGAAAAACACGAAGCGATTACTACTCCAAGCTGGCTTACCTTTGATGCCAAGAAGCTCGAAGGATCAGTGAAGGCAGCTCCTGTCTTCAATCCAGCAGAGGCACTCTTCGACCCAGAGCAGGTGATGGAATTCTACAGTCGATAGTAGTTAGAGGTTTAACAAAGTTTAGTTCATCAAAACAATATGTTGGAAACAAACGTAACACTCCCATCAAAGCCTCGAGTAGTATCGGAAGAAGAAAACCGCGGAACCTTTGAAATCGATGGTCTCTACCCAGGATACGGGCACACTCTCGGTAACTCACTTCGCCGTATCATCCTTTCATCACTCCCTGGAGCAGCAATCACTCAGGTGAAGATTGACGGTGTCGCTCACGAGTTCTCTGCGATTGATGGTGTAAAGGAAGACGTTATCGTCATTCTTCTCAATCTCCGTCGCATCCGCCTCGCTCTCCATAGCGATGAACCAGTCACCATCACTCTCAAGAAGAGTGGTATCGGTCTCGTCACTGCAGGTGACATCACTGTTCCTTCACAGGTTGAAATCCTCAATCCTGAGCAGCCAATCTGTGAGATCACCAGCAAGAGCACGAAGCTCGAAATGGAACTCCGCATCGAGAAAGGTCTTGGGTACGTTCCTCGCGAAGTACACATGAAGGACAAGATGGAAATCGGCGCTATCGCTATGGACGCTGTCTTTACTCCAATCCGACGTGCTAACTACGAAGTAGAGAACATGCGCGTAGGAGACCGAACAGACTACAACCGTCTCCGTATCACTCTCGAAACTGACGGTACCTACTCAGCTCGTGAAGCACTCGAGAAGTCAATCGAAATCATGATTCACCAGCTCAAGGCTGTCATCGGCTTCCAAGAAGAGCACACCCACGCACCTGCAGCCGCAGCACCAGTTGCAGCCGCAGAAGTAAAGAAAGAGGAGCCAAATCAGGAAATCCTCAAGACTCGCATCGAAACACTTGATCTTACTAGCCGCACCCTTGAAGCTCTTGAAGCCGCTTCAATCCGCACTATCGGAGGTCTTGTGCGAAAGAAAAAAGATGATATCCTAGCGCTCGACGGCATTGGCCCAAAAGCTCTTGAGGAAATCATCGAAATGCTTTCACGCCACGACCTTCACCTTGAACAATAATCACTTATGAGACACGCAAACAAAAACCGAACACTGAACCGACCTCGCAGTCAGCGCACCGCTCTGATTCGTGGTTTGGCTGTGTCCCTCATTCGTGACGGTCAAATCAAGACTACATTTGCCAAGGCAAAGGAACTCCAGCCACGAATCGAGCGTCTCGTTACGCACGCTAAGGCTGATACTGTGGCTTCACGTCGCCTCGTGGCTTCACGCCTCGGCGAACCTCAGGAAGTAACTATCAAGAAGCTTTTCACCGACATTGCTCCACGTTTCAAAGAACGAAACGGAGGCTACACTCGTATCGTAAAGCTTGGTCGCACCTCACCTGGTCGAGAGGAGGCTATCATCTCATTCGTTGAATAAGACAATTATTATGGAAACAACAACTAAGGTTTACACCATTGATGCAGCAGGAAAGCGCCTCGGAAAGGTGGCTACTGAAGCTGCGTCTGTTCTTCTTGGTAAGAACAACCCGGCATTTGCTAAGCACATCATGGAAGACGTCCGTGTTGAAATCACGAATGCAAGTAAGATGGATATCTCAGAAAAGCGCGGTACAGAAATCTACCAGTCTTTCTCTGGATACCCAGGAGGTCGCCGCACTGAGACTCTCGATCACCTCGGAAAGCGTCTCGGGTATGGAGAGGTATTGAAGCGCACCATCGGTGGCATGCTTCCGACCAACAAGCACAAGAAGCCTCTTTTACACAAATTAGTAATCACCGAATAAGCGTATGGCAGCAACAAAATCAGTCTACGTGGAGGGTATCGGACGTCGCAAGACTGCGACCGCTCGTGTGCGTCTCACTCCGGCAAAGGAAACTACAATCGTAGTGAACGACAAGCCCCTCAATGAATACTTCACCGCTCTCGCACTTCAGAAAGACGTTACGTCTGTTCTCGGTACAGAAGATGCTGGTATTCAGGACTACACTATCACTGCACACGTAAATGGCGGTGGTATCTCATCACAAGCAGAAGCAATCCGTCTTGGTATCGCTCGCGCTCTCGTGAAGGAAAAGGCAGAACGCCGTTCTCCACTCAAGCTTCTAGGGTTCTTGAAGCGTGACCCACGCTCTGTAGAACGAAAGAAGTTCGGACTCCGAAAAGCCCGCAAGCGACCAGCCTGGTCAAAGCGTTAGAAAAAAGCCTCCCTGCGGAGGCTTTTTTCACGCTTTGAAGTCGGAGCAATGTGAGTCGCTCCTTCCCAGGGCGACGAACTGCGAGGCGGGGGTCGAGAACACTTAGTAGATTTGAAGCGTAGCGAACAAATATACTTAGTGATTCGTGACCTAAACATAACCAATAATCTTCTCGATGAAGATTATTGGTTATCTAAAAACTGGCACATTACTTCGTTGGTCTACGAAAAAAGCCGCTCTCTGGACAGTTGTCCCGGTCGCGGCTTTTTTCCTGCCCGCCTCGTCCTGCACTCAGTTTTTAGTGCTTACTAAGAAAGCTTCACAAGTGGTGGTCTTCTCTATTGTATATTTATAATTATGTGTTATTATGCGAATGTTGTTCTTAAGGGAGAAGTCCATGTCACATTCACAACTGCGTGACGGAAACATCACCCGCGCAAAGTCTATGATGCAGCTGTCGCTATCCTGAGCGGTACCGGCCGATTTTCTTATAAATCTGTACAAGTCGCGCTTGGTGCAAGACCGGGATTTATTGAAGTGTTTGCAGTTTGCAAACCAGACTGCAACCGAATTCGTCACGCGTATCATGCAGCAAAAAAGAATTTGCCGTATCCAACCAAACTTGATGACCCCAATCACAATCCAGGTTGGATAGAAAACTATTAAGCCACGAAGGTCGCCACGACCTTCGTGGCGATTTTCGTAATACAACAAAAGCCCGGGGTTACCGGGCTTTTGTGTTCAGGGATTCCTCATTGTACACGTCGGACTATTGCACCAACGATGCGAAGTATAGGGTAATCTACACTTGATGAGAAAATAACCTGACAAGCGCACAACGTACAACGTAGAGGTTTTCTGCTGTGCCTCTCTATTGTACTCCTCTCACACGGTCTGCAATCTTTACACTTACACCAGAATAATTCGTAATTGCACAAAATAGCAGGGTCGCTCTGCTATAATCCTGACACATGACCATTCCTCATATCGTCGGAATTATCGGAACCTTATTTGTCACAGCAAGTTACATTCCGTACATCTACCACATCGTAAAGAGAAGCACAAAACCACACATCTACACCTGGATTCTCTGGTCACTGACCCAAGCCTTTGCTACGACAGCTATTCTAAAGGGTGGTGGTGGTTGGTTTTCAGCTGCCAACGTAGGTGCGGGAGCCGTTCTGGCATTTACCACACTGCTTTTGGCCCTGAAGTACGGCTCCCGCAACATCACTCGATTTGACACCATCGCTCTCACAACCGGTTTCGTAGCTGCAATCGTATGGTGGCACTTCGACCATCCTATCATCGCAATCAGTATGATTACTCTGATCGAAATTATTGGTTTTCTCCCAACCTACCGCAAGACCTGGAACGAGCCGTGGAGTGAATCAGTGCTTGCTTGGAGCTTATTTGTAGCCGGAAATCTTTGCGCCCTATACGCTCTAGATGAATACAATCTTCTCACCACCCTCTACATCAGCACCATGACGACAGCCTCATGTATCCTTATTTTACTAAGTTCACACCGCCGTCACCGTTTTTGACTTTAGTGTTTTTTCGATTTATAATGCGCGCGTATGGTGAATGAACAAGATATTTTTGACGATGAAATGACAGTCACGGATGACGAACACCATGATGAACACGAAGATATTGAATTAGCAGATGAGGAGGCGACGGGGGCTGATAAATTGAAACAGCTCCGTCAAAAAATCGCTCGTCTCACTGAAGAGAAACAACAAATTCAGGAAGACGCAGCCAGAGAACGAGCCGACTTTATGAATGCTCGAAAGCGACTAGAAGGAGAGCGAGCGCTTGATAAAGTCCGCCAAACGAAGAAACACCTTGAAAAACTTCTCCCGCTAGCAGACAGCTTTGAAATGGCTCGTGCCAATAAAGAAGCGTGGGAAAGGGCAGACGAAAATTGGCGCAAGGGAATTGAAGGAATTCATACCCAGCTTACAAAGCTGATTGAATCATATGGTGTCACAGTCATTGATCCAGAAGGACAGGACTTCGATCCGTATAAGCATGAAGCAATTGGGACTGCAGCAGTCACTGATGAGTATCTCGACCACAAAGTTGTAAACGTGCTTCAGAAGGGCTACGAGATTGATGCCGACGGCACCATGGAAGTAATTCGCCCAGCGCGCGTAACAACTGGCACATACGAAGGATAAGTACATTACTAAGTTCTAAATTTACATTATGGCAAAAATTCTAGGAATCGATTTAGGGACAACCAACTCTGCAATGGCAGTCATCGAAGCAGGAGAACCAACAATCATTGAAAATACTGAAGGCAATCGCACCACTCCGTCTATCGTGGCGATTTCAAAGACTAACGAGCGTCTCGTGGGGCAGATTGCAAAGCGACAAGCGGTAACAAACCCAACCAACACCATCTACGGCATCAAGCGCTTCATGGGTCACACCTTTGAAGAAGATGTGGTACAAAAGGACAAAGCCATCGTCCCATACGAAATCAAGAAGGGACCAGATGGTGGCGTACTCGTCACCATGGATGGTAAAGACTACCGACCTGAAGAAGCGTCAGCGATGATTCTTTCAAAGCTTAAGGCTGACGCTGAAGCAAAGCTTGGTGAAAAAATCACTGAAGCGGTTATCACCGTACCGGCATACTTCAACGACGCTCAGCGAAAGGCAACACAAGACGCAGGAAAAATTGCTGGTCTTGAAGTGCGTCGCATCATCAATGAACCGACCGCAGCAGCTCTCGCATACGGGTTTAATAAGAAAAAGGACGAGAAGATTGTTGTGTACGACTTCGGTGGGGGTACATTTGACGTAACTGTACTTGAAGTAGGTGACGATGTTGTGGAAGTACAGTCTACCGACGGCGACGCGCACATGGGCGGTCGTGATATCGACCAAGGTATCGTTCGTTTCCTTATTGATGAGTTCAAGAAGACTTCAGGCGTTGACCTTGCGAAAGACAAGCTCGCACTCCAGCGTCTTGATGAGGCAGCAGAGAAGGCGAAGCATGAACTCTCAAGCACGACCGAGACCGACATCAATATTCCGTTCATCTCACAAGGTACAGACGGACCACTACACATGGACGTGAAGCTTTCTCGTGCCAAGCTCGAAGAAATCGCTCACGAATTTGTAGATAAATCTATCGAAATCACCAAGCGCGCACTTGAAGCGTCAGGTCTCAAGAAAGAAGAGATTGATGAAATCATCCTCGTCGGTGGACAGACTCGTATGCCAGCGATTCAGAATGCCGTGAAGGAACTCTTCGGTAAAGAACCAAACCGTACCATCAACCCAGACGAAGTAGTGGCGCTTGGTGCTGCGATTCAAGCAGGTATCTTCCAAGGTGACGTCAAAGACATTACACTCGTTGACGTAATTCCACTCTCACTTGGTATCGAAACCATGGGCGGTGTAAATACAAAACTCATTGAGAAGAATACACACATCCCAACCAAGAAACAGCAGGTATTCTCAACCGCAGCTGACAATCAAACTTCGACAGAAATTCACATTGTGCAAGGCGAACGCCCAATGGCAAACGACAACAAGTCACTTGGTAAGTTTGTTCTCGATGGTATTCCACCAGCACCTCGTGGTGTGCCACAAGTTGAGGTTACCTTCGATGTTGACAGTAACGGAGTACTCAAAGTAACCGCTAAAGACAAAGCAACCGGTAAAGAACAGTCTATCCGCATCGAAGCATCATCAGGCCTCTCAGAAAGCGATATCGAGCGTATGAAGAAGGAGGCTGAAGATCATGCCGCAGAGGACACTAAGAAAAAAGAACTCATCGACACTCGCAACCTCGCAGAGCAGATGGTATACACCGCAGAAAAGGCTCTTAAAGAACATGAAGCAGCAATCACAGCTGATGTAAAAGCTGAAATTGAAGACAAAATCAAAGCTGTTAATGAAGCCAAGAACGGGGAAGACAAAGCAGCTATTGAATCAGCTAGTGAAGCCCTCTCAACATCAATGCAGAAGATTGGAGAAATGATGAGTAAAGCAGCAGAAACTGAAGCAAAAGAAAACGACACAAAATCAGACGACGAACCAAAGGTTCACGACGCGTAGAAAATAATAGACGGGGCAGTGTGTACGCTGTCTGCGCAGGGCGGTGTTGGGGTGGTGGGCGCGCAGATAGCGTGCATACTGGCCCTTCGCCGCTCTTTGCGTCACCACTCTTTCTGTGGCATTATACGCCCACTAAATCACTATGAGCAAAGACTACTACGAAATTCTCGGCATTCCGAAGGGTTCCTCAAAAGACGAGGTTAAAAAAGCTTTTCGTAAGCTTGCTTCTAAGTATCACCCCGACAAACAAGGCGGTGACGAGGAGAAGTACAAGGAAGTAACCGAGGCATATGCTGTCCTTGGTGACGACAAAAAGAAGGCTGAGTACGACACTTACGGTCATGCCTTTAATAACGGTGGTGGGGGTGGTTTTGGTGGATTTAACTGGCAAGACTTCGCACAGCAGGGTGGAGGATTCAATGCAAGTGGATTTGAGTTCGACCTCAATGACATCTTCCAAAACTTCGGTTTCGGCGGAGGTGCTCGTCAACAACGTGGACGCGATGTATCTATCGACATCAACCTTACCTTCAATGAGTCTATCTTTGGCGTCACCCGCAAGGTACTCATAACGAAGAACAATACCTGTGACCACTGTGACGGTACTGGCGCCAAAAAGGGTACAGAGAAAGTGTCTTGTAGCACCTGTGGCGGCAACGGCAAGATTCGTGAGACACGTCAAAGCATCATGGGAAGCTTTTCAACGGTACGTGAATGTCACGACTGTAATGGAACAGGAAAGATTCCAAAGGAAAAGTGCGAACACTGCCGCGGAGCAGGTGTAGCCCGTACACAAGAAGAAATTTCTATCAAAGTCCCAGCTGGTATTCAAAATGGGGAAGTTATCCGCATGACCGGACGCGGCGAAGCCATGCTCGGTGCCCAACCAGGAGACCTCTACATCAAGGTCCATGTCGAATCGCACAAGACCATTCGACGCGACGGCACTACACTTTCAACCAACCTACCAATCAAGCTCACTGACGCAATTCTTGGTGGTAGCTACCGCGTCGAAACACTCGACGGTACCATAGATGTAAAAATCCCGGCTGGCATCGCCCATGGTGAGCTTATCCGTATCAAGGAGAAGGGTGTACCGAGCGAACGCGGCCGCGGCGACTTTATGGTGAAGGTCTCAATCGAGATGCCAAAGAAGCTCTCCCGCAAAGCACAGAAACTCGTTGAGGAATTGAAAGAAGAAGGGATATAATAAAGGAGCGGGCCTAAAGGCCCGCCCCTTTCCATATGGACACTTCATTCGTCGTCAACTTCCTCTCTGAAATAACCTACTTCTTGGTAGTGTTTGGCATTCTCTTGGCATTCTCAATTTTCAAAGGACGACAGACAATCATCAATATCATCTTTGGACTCTACCTAGCACTCCTTATCTCACTTGAATTTCCATACTACCCCCAGCTTCTTGGTAGCTTTGGTGCTGGATCCGATGCTATCGCACGACTCGGCATCTTCCTTTTCTTCACTGCACTCACTACCATCCTATGCTTCCGCATCATGCCAGACGAATTCCGCGAAAAGAAGCTCGAATCCTTCGGTCGCAAGCTACTTCTTTCGTTTGCTGCCACAGCGCTCATCATGGTCTTTAGCTTCAATGTCCTTCCCGTCACCGAATTCCTCACCCCCGGCACCCCTATCCAATCCCTCTTCGCCCCCACAGACTACTTCTTCTGGTGGCTCCTTCTCCCGATTGGACTCCTGTTTGTACTCTAAGCCAAATTCAAACGTCTTGCTTTAAAAATAGAGACATTGTATTGTGAATCTGGTAGCAGAGGAGCTGACCATGAACACCGACCAAATCCCCAGACCAAGACCTGTTGGGGAGAGAATTTCTCCCGATGACTACGTGACTGTTGGCTTCCTTGGAGGATCAGTCGCTGTCATTCTCGAAAGTTGCGACGAAGAAGCCCTGGAAGTACCACCTCGCACCTGGATGCAAGTCATCAATATGCAGGGCTACATCATCGGGGAAGTCCCTGAAGTCGGACCACCCGTCCCTGTGGAGGTGCGAAGAGCCGACAAGATCATCAATTTCAAATGAACAGCAGCCAGACAAAGTCACGAGGGACAAGCCATCCTCGTGGCTTGTTTCTTTTGTGGAAAATCACAGAGAACATTGACATTTTAATTATTTTATGTACAATAATGTCATTAAACGTAGAGAAATATGAGCAATCAAGAAACCGAACAATTTGGTGTCCACTACATGCTAGATGGATACGGTGCAGACCATGACTTACTAAAGGATATTCCAACCCTTACCAAAATCCTTTCTGAAGTACCTGCAGAAATGGGTATGCACACAATTTGTGAACCCACTGTTGTTGAGGTAGGACCAAAAAACCGAAAGGATCCAGGCGGTGTTAGTGGATTCGTGATGATTGCAGAAAGTCACATGAGTTTTCACACATTCCCAAAGCGCGGATTCATCACGATTGATGTCTACACCTGCCAAGATGAAATCGATTCAAAAAAGCTTACTAAGAAGTTTATAGAAGCATTTAAGCTAAGCAGTCACGACGAAAAGGTGGTGAAGCGTGGTATGCTATATCCAAGCGATAATATTTATGAATAAAATCGACAAAACAAAAAAGAAGAAACTTCTTTCGAAGAAAGTTGAACATATCGACATCAAAAAGCACGACTCACGTGAGTTGATCAAAGCGATGTCTAAAATGTCTTTCTCAGCTCGCGACCTTGCACGTGCTAGTGAAATCTACGACCTCATGCTCAAGGATAAGGATTCTGCAGTTATTCTCTCACTCGCAGGAAGCACTAGCGCGGCTGGTTGTATGCACATCTACACTGACATGATTGAGAACAACATGGTTGATGCAATTGTATCAACTGGCGCCTCGGTTATCGACATGGACTTCCTTGAAGCACTAGGCTTCCGTCACTATCAAGGTGATCCAAAAGCTGATGACGCAATGCTTCGAGCACTCTACATCGACCGTATCTACGACACCTACATCGATGAAGAAGAACTTCAAAATGTCGACATGACAATCAAGAAGATTGCTGACGGCTTAGAAAAGCGTCCATACTCGTCACAAGAATTTATCTGGGAAATGGGGAAGTGGATGTCAGAAAATCCGAAACTCATCAAGAAAAAGAATTCTCTCATTGAATTGGCATATAAATATAACGTTCCAATCTTCTGTCCTGCATTCTCTGATTGTAGCGCTGGTTTTGGACTTGTAGCTCATCAAGCAAAAGCTAATGGTGAAAAAGTCACCATTGACTCAGTAAAGGACTTCCATGATCTGACTAAAATCAAACTCGCATCAGGCAACACTGGCGTGCTCTACGTAGGAGGAGGTGTACCAAAGAACTTCACCAATGATATTGTCGTTTGTGCTGAAATCCTTGGGTACGAAGTACCTATGCACAAATACACAGTACAGCTCACTGTGGCAGACGAACGAGACGGTGCACTCTCAGGCTCAACTCTCAAGGAAGCCCACTCGTGGGGGAAAGTAGGACTCACCTACGAGCAGATGGTCTTCTCCGAAGCCACTCTCTCACTCCCACTTCTTGCTTCATACGCTTACCACACTGGCTCATGGAAGAAACGAAAGCGACGTAATTACGCGAAGTTACTCCAGAAATAAGTAAATGGCTCCCATTTGGGAGCCATTTACTTTTCTCTTATTTGTGATATAATATAGAAGTTCCATTGATTCAAAGGAGGCTCGCATGAGCGGATATGCATTTACTATCCTCAGCGCGGTCTCCCTGGCGTGGACCGTGATCTTCGATAAGTTGGTTGTTACGGGTGACTGTTACGACCACAACAAGAACGCGCCATGGTTTGTTAGCAGCTTGATGGGTTCCATACTCGGCATGACAGCTACGGCTATCGCCTGGTTACTGCACGGCAACATCGCCGAGCTTGCGACCGATTCACTTTCTCTTATGGAGTATGGGGTAACGGTACAGGGGTTTAGCATCCCCTTCGCCTTGCTTATGTTCCTGGGAGGAGTTGCTGTAACTCTGACTCAACGGAGTTACTTCAGGAGCTACGACGATGTCGACGCCGGCATGATTGCGATGGTCATCGCGGTGACGCCGGTGGCCATCTTCGGGCTTTCGGTTCTGCTTGAGGGAGACAGCTTCGGCACACTCGAAGTCCTCAGTCTCCTGATGACAGTGGCTGCATTGGTCGGCTACGACTTTGTCGCGTACCAGAAAGACCAGGGCGGGGTACGCAGTCGGTATGGCAACCTCTCCATGTTCCTGGTGTTCAGCACCGTGTATGTGGTACTGGTCGACCGTTCGCTCGCCGGAGCTGACGCGCTTCTGACAACACAAAGTTCGCTCGCGAGCTTGCCGTTCTACTGGCTTGGCTTCGGCCTAGGTTCACTCATCGTCTTCACCAAGGATGTGCGTGAGTTCCTGGCTAGCCTCAAGGAGAAGAGGAGATACCTTAAGTACATTCTGTTAATGGAGATGGTGGGCATGTCGTTTTACTTCTTCGAAGTCTTCGGACTCGAAGAGTTGAGCGCGACCCTGGCAGCACTCATTATTGGAGCTCACGTGATTGTGGTTTGGATGTTCGACATCTATCTCAACCGTAAGCATAACCAAGCGACTGCCGCCAGCGAGGAAAACTTTCGAGTTCTCTTCGCAGATCTTCAAACCGAGGAAGTTGAAATCCTCGAAAACAAAACAATTGCGTTGCAGGCCATCTGCATCGCGCTCGCACTGGCCGGAATTACCCTCTGGCCAGGATAGGGAGGGAGGTGCCTAGCCAGCGCCGCCCTCCTTTTTTCTTTATTACATATGTTAGACTTTCTATATGCTAAAAGTCAGGAAAAACTTAGGTTATCTTGTAATCGCCGTGGGTATTGTACTCATCTGGCGAGGAGTCTGGGGTTTGGCGGACATTTTACTTGTCCCAAATATTCCCGTATTGAGCTTTCTTCTTTCAATACTTCTTGGTGTCTTACTACTTTTGATACACAAGCCAAAACAGTTCGACTTAGATGAATTAGAATAGACTGATATGTCCCTAGGCATTCTCCTCACATCACTAAGCGCATTCGCTATTGCACTCACAATTACAACCGACAAACTAATGGTCGGTGATTTCTACGAAGATAATCCGAAAAACGCTTGGTTTATCAGCTCCTTCTTTGGGACAATTCTTGGACTTGTAGCAACTGGCGCTGCCTGGCTAATGGTCGGTGAGGATGGAACAGTCACGAAACTCCATGAGCTCCTTTCGACACAAGATAGCTTGCTGGCTCTCGGCATGTTTTTTGTTGGTATCACTGTTTCTCTAAACCTTAGAGTGTATTTTGATATGCTCAGTTGTCACGCCTACACAACAAGAGTCGCCATTGCTATTGCAGCAACACCTATTTTTGTTTTCACAGTGCAAACAATACTTAATGGTGGTACGTGGGAAAGTTCTGCAATTTTCAGCGTACTTCTCACAACACTTGCGCTCATAGGTTTTGAGATTCTGACCGTTTCTGACGAAAAAAAACCTGATTGTCAGTTTAACTGGCAACTCATTGTATTTCTTGTAACGAGCACAATATACTTGGTTGCGCTTGATTGGCTTTTTGATTTGGTTGAGTTTAAGACTGACCTTAATGGAATTCAGTCCAGTCTTATAATGATGCCTTTCTATTGGATTGGCTTTGCTTTAGGAATCACCGCTATTAGACACACGAGTGTGCGTGGATTTATTGGTAAAGTATTCTCAAAATGGCAATTCTTACTGATAGCTATCACACTTGAGATTATAGGTGCGTCATCATATTTTTTTGAATTTATGGGGATAGCAGAAATTAGCGCAACACTAGTATCCTTGATTGTTGGAGCCCACATCGTCTTTGTGTGGGGATTTGATATTTACCTGAGAAATCGTTACAAAAACGCTACGCTACACGGACATGAAAAAACAAGTGTTTTCTTCTTTAAAATTCCAACAGAAAATCTTGACGTCTACGACATTTCACTTAAATCACTTTCAATACAAGGTGTTTTGATTGTTCTTGTAATAGTTGGGATTGTTCTTTGGCCAAGCTTATAAACTTTATATGTGATGTGATACTATCCTACTATGGAAAAAATGAGTGAATTTTGGTCAATGAATGAAGGCACATTCTATTGCCTATACGACAAGCAGAGAACTATTCCTTTTAAAAAGGCAATCTTTAATACTATTAAAAAAGGAGATGTCGTTGTTGAGCTTGGAGCTGGTAGTGGCGTGCTTTCAATGTTTGCAATCGACGCTGGTGCCGCAAAGGTATACGCCGTTGAGCTGGATGAAGCAAACATCGCATCCCTTCAATCAACAATCAAAGCAAACGGCTATGAAGGTAAAATCGTTGTCATTCCGGGTGACGCAACAACTGTAGAACTTCCAGAAAAAGTCGATGCTGTTATTTGTGAGCTTATAGCAACTGGATTGGTGGAGGAACTACAAATCCCTGCAATGAACCACATTCAGAAGTTTATGAAAAAAGACGCTAAGGTTCTTATAAGTAGGTACGATATTACTGTTGATCTCGTAACTCAGAAAAATAATTTCTACAATAAGCGCTTTGATGTTATCCGCTACGAGTTTCCGGACAAACGAGACCTGAAATCAGAACCACTGACTGAAAAAATAGTCATTAAAAGTGTCGATTTCACAAAGACTGTTCGAAGTAGTTTTGTTAAAAGCACTGTAACATTTACCGCTCTTAAAAAAGGCTACCTGAACGGGGTTCGACTAGGAGGTACAACAATCTTCTCAGATAATTCTTCCTTCGACTTTTCACTATCTTACAGCTTCCCAGCAATTCTTCCGATTGAACCTCAGCACATTGAGAAGGGTGACACTTTTTCTCTTTCTATTTCATACAGTATGTGTGAAGGTCCGCACCGTTTGAAATACAAACTCGAAAAGATTAGCTAATCGGTGTAGATAAAAAGCAAATCACCACAACAAAAAGGTGCTATCATTCTGTGATAAGCATGGATAAGAAAACCGTCGCCTTAATTGTGTTCGTGATTATCTTTATTGTGTTTTCGTTGTCTGCAGTGTTTTACAGATATGTAGTCCTCAAGGATTACACAACGTACACGGATGATTATTCGAGCGAAGAAGAATCTTTACCTCTAGAAGAAGTGTATGAATGAATTTTTGTGTGATTTTGAAGCACCATATCTTTTCTTCTTTTCGGAGAACACACCGACGCTTCTCTACTATTCTCATCTAACAGGTATCGTTGCTTCGTTACTTATCGTGTTTTTGCTACTTGGTTACAAACCTGCTCGAGCAAAATCAAAGCTTCTCATCCTTATTCTTGCGACTTTTTCTGCCTGGTCGCTCGTAGACATGTTTTTATGGGCTACAAACCGCTCTGATCTTGTAATGTTCTGGTGGACTGCTCAGATACTTTTTGAACCACTCTTGTATATTTTTTCAATCTTCCTTTACTACACGTACACAAGGAAAAGAGCTGTTCCTTTCCACTATATTCTTACCTCAACACTGCTAGTTCTACCTCTCGTTCTATTTCTACCCACAAACTTAACCCTGACGGAAATAAATCTTTTTGATTGCTCAGCCACAGAGCACCCTTTCGTTGTATTCTACACTTACTTTATTGAGATTCTTTCTATTATTATCATCTCAATAATTCTTATTGGAGAACTGTTGAAGAAGCAGAGTGCCAGAACCAATAGAGAGATTTCATTATTTGCATTTGGCTTAGTCCTATTTCTTGCTTCATTCACATCAGGCAATATTATTGGCAGCTTGACTGAGGATTGGGAACTTGCACAATATGGTCTTTTTGGAATGCCTGTTTTTGTTGGCATCATCACATATCTCGTCGTTGAGTACAAAATATACAATCTAAGTATCATTGGAGCTCAAGCACTCGTCGTAACACTTTGGGGCCTTGTAGGATCATTACTTCTGGTCGTCCAGTCGACAACTTCCAGAGTAGTTGCAGCTATCACACTTTTGCTTTCTGTAATTTTTGGAATTTTTCTCTTACGTAGCGTTAAAAGAGAAGTGCGCCAACGCGAACAGCTTGAAGTCCTTACGCAAAAGCTTGAAGCTGCAAATGAGCGACTTAAGGAACTTGATAAGGCTAAATCTGAATTCGTTTCTATCGCATCGCACCAGCTCCGCAGTCCACTTACCGCTATCCGTGGCTACGCGTCGATGCTTGCAGAAGGCAGCTTCGGCAAAATGCCTGAGAAGGCAATGGAGTCTGCGAAGCGCATTGAGGAATCAGCAAAGCTCATGGCAATGTCGATTGAGGATTATCTCAACGTCTCACGCATCGAGAGCGGCAACATGAAATACAACCTCAGCGACTTCAACGTGCGCGACATGGTAGACAATCTTTGTGACGATCTTCGTCCTGAAGCACTCAAGAAAGGTCTCATTCTTCTCTTTAGAAGTAATATCCAAAGTCGAGGTATTGTTAATGCTGACGTAGGGAAGACCAACCAAATCATCCACAACTTGATCAATAACTCGATCAAATATACAGAACGTGGTTCTGTGAGTGTCTTTGTGCGCGACGATTCAAAGAAGAAACGAATTTACATAGACATTACAGACACCGGTATCGGCATGAGCAAAGAGACAATTGCAAAGCTCTTCCATAAATTCACCCGTGCCGACAACGCCAACTCAGTCAACGTCTCAGGTACCGGTCTTGGTCTCTACGTAGCTCTCAAGATGGCCGAACAAATGGGCGGCACTATAACCTGCCAATCAGACGGTGACGGTAAAGGCTCCACCTTCACCATCGAGCTCCCGCTTTCGATGTAGCATATAGAGTGTGTCCCGATGCATCAAGTTTTCACGGGTCATTCTTCTATACGCAGCAAACTATTGATATGTTTGAAGGGCCTAAAGAAGGGAAGTGATCATTACAATAATTGAAATTAGCATGGGCAGATATAATCCAACAACTGAAGATAACAAGTGTGTGTTTTGTGACATTATCGCCAAGGATGACTCTGACGCTATCTTTTGGCAAGATGAAAAACATGTTGCTTTCCTTTCTATTGATCCCAATACGCCCGGTTTTAGCTTAGTTGTGCCAAAACAGCACCGCGGGAGCGATATTCTCAAAATGTCTGATACTGATCTACAATCTTTTATTATCGCTGCAAAGAAAGTGGCAGCTATTCTTGAAAACTATTTTGAAGACGTTGGACGAGTCGGCTTAATCATGGAGGGAACTGGTATAGATCATGCACACATCAAGTTAGTGCCCATGCATGGTACTGAACATATGAAGAGAGGTGAATGGAAACAGTATTTGTCTGATGTGGAACATTGGTTTGATACATATGAAGGATGGATTTCGTCTGCCGGCGGACCATTGGCCGACGGGATGGAGCTGACTGAACTGACTAGAAAAATAAAAAATTCTGCAGACAAACAATAGGATTTGGAACGGTTTTTTGGTAGTATTGTGGCATTATGTCTAACACCAAAAAACGCCTCCTTACCGGCCTCCAATCTTCTGGAACACTCCATATCGGCAATTATTTTGGTGCACTGAAGCCGTTTGTTGATACGTACGAGCAGTACGATAGCTATCTCATGGTGGCTGATTATCACGCGCTCACGAGCTTACGCGACCCTCAGGCACTGCATGACAACATCATTAATGTTGTAAAGGACTATCTCGCTGTGGGAGTAGACCCGTCAAAATGTGTCATCTTCCGCCAGTCTGACAATCAAGACCATATGGAACTCGGTTGGGTGCTCAACTGTATGGTGACAGTGCCGTTTTTGATGCAAGCACACTCATACAAAGACAAAGTAGCGAAAGGACTTGATGCCAACGCTGGTCTTTTCACGTATCCGATTCTCCAAGCAGCAGATATTGCTCTGTACGATATCGACGTTGTTCCAGTCGGTGAAGATCAGCGCCAGCACATTGAGTATGCGCGCGAAGCGGTAGGGAAGTTTAATCGAGCGTATGGCGATGTTCTCAAGGAGCCAACAGAAATGATTTTGGACGGCGTAGGGATTGTGCCGGGGACTGATGGTGCAAAGATGAGTAAAAGCTACGGCAATACGATTCCACTATTTGGAACTAAAGAAGAAATTGAAAAAGCGGTGATGAGTATCGTGACCGATTCTTCAGGCGAACGACCAGAAAATGTCTACGCCATCCACCTACTCCTCAAGAGCGCAGAAGAACTCGATCCAATTTACGAAGCCCACAAAGGACGTTATGGGGACCTGAAAAAAATGCTTGCAGCCGACCTCGAAGCCTTCATCGCTCCAATGCGTGAAAAGCGTAACGCCATTACTGACGAAGAAGTAAAAGCGGTACTGGCTGACGGTGTAGCTCGAGCAAAGACTGTTTCAAACGAAACTCTTGAAAACGTCCGAAAGGCAATCGGTATTGCCTTATAATTACAGTATATGGGAATAGAAGCACAGCGTTTTGATGAACACCTCGAGAGAATCATTACTCGCGAACAAGCGGTACGTCACTTATCAAAAACCCTCGAGGTAGGTGACAGTTTCAATCCATCTTCTCTTGAAGCAGAAATCCATGAGGATCCTGAGCTCTCCACTGATGTTGTGATTTTCTTCCGTTCTGATGATGGTAAATACGCCACCACCCAAGAACCGTACTCGCTTTTTCTTAGTCGTTACAATCTAGCTGATGGAACCATCCCTGATTACAAATTCAGAATTGAAGAATGGAGTCCAGGAATACCGTGCCTAAAAGTCAGAATAACTGAGTGATTTATCTTATATGGACATGGAAAAACTAAAAAACATTCCAGAAGATCCTTCACTGAAAGCCCAGGCGGAACTAGAACAAAGACTTATTGAATATGAACTTCATTTTGATGTTTCTAGCGAACCTAATGGTTCTTTTGCTATCGAAATTGACGACACACGTTCTCATGAGGCTGAGACTATTTTTTCAGAACTAAATACGGAACGAATGTATAGCGGAGGCCGACTATATCCCTGGCTAGAAGACCTACAATTCGTTCCTGCAGGCAAAGAAAATAAGGCCGTATTTTATTATAATCCTGAATAAAAAGTGCGTGACAATTCTTTAGTTTCGTATACACTATTTAGAGCCGACGAAGCAGCTGACACTGTGGAGGTGAAAAGACCAGTAGTAACCAAGCCGACAGGAATACCTGTCGGGAAGTAGGGTGGCACCGCGAGCAATCAATTGATTGTAATCGCCCCTGCATTCGTATTATTAATCTAATATGCATGTAGGGGCGATTTTCGTTCCTGCACACAACATTATGGAACGAACACTAATAAAAGATTTGAAGGAACAGGTAGGGAAGGAAGTGCTTATTAACGGCGTGGTCAATGTGGCACGTCACCAGGGTAAGATGGCGTTCTTCGACTTCCGCGACCGCACCAGCATCATTCAGGGTGTTGTCTTCGGCAAGCCGGAGGTGCTCGAAGTAGCTAAGGACATCGGCGCAGAATACGCAGTAGCCGTAAAAGGAATCGTGAACCAGCGACCAGAAAAAATGGTCAACGCCAACGTGCCAAACGGCGACATCGAACTTGAAATCACTGGTATTGAAATTCTCAATGCGGCTGAAGCAATGCCATTTGATATGGATGCGGACTTCTCACTCGACGTTCTTCTCGACAATCGTCCGCTCACTCTACGACGACCTCGTGAGCGAGCTATCTTCAAGATTCAGCACACCATCATTACAGCCTACCGAGAATTTCTCGTACGAGAAGGCTTCACAGAGTTCCAAGCACCAAAGCTCGTCGGCGGTGACGCAGAGGGCGGAGCAGAAGTATTTAAGGTTGAGTACTTCGACGGCAAGAGCGCCTTCCTCGCGACCAGTCCTCAGCTCTACAAGCAGATGATGGTTGGCGTCTTTGAGCGCGTCTTTACTGCCGGCTCAATGTTCCGCGCCGAGAAGAGCGCGACCACTCGCCACATGAGTGAAATCGCCATGCTCGACCTCGAAATGGGATTCATCAAAGACCACACAGATGTGATTGCACTCGTAACCAAAATGATGCGTTTCATCACTGAAGAAATAAACACGAAATGTGGAGCTGAGCTCACGCTCCTCGAAATGCCACCTGCGCTCGCGCCAGAGACATTCCCGACCATGACGCTTCGTGAAGCACAGGAACTCATCAAGAAGGAAACAGGCGTCGACAAGACTTCAGAACCAGACCTCGAACCTGAAGACGAACGCTTCCTCTGTGAATACGCGGCCAAGCACCTACAATCAGATTTTGTCTTTGTGACCCACTTCCCGACAAGCAAGCGTCCGTTCTACACCCACGTCGACCCAGAAAATCCAGAATTCACTCGCAGCTTCGACATGCTCTTCCGTGGCCTTGAAATGCTTTCTGGAGCACAGCGTGTCCATGACTATGAAACCCTTAAGAAGCAGATTACAGGGAAGGGACTTGATCCAGACAAGTTTGAGTTCTACCTTCAGGCCTTCAAGTACGGCGTGCCACCACATGGTGGAGTCGGAATCGGACTTGAGCGACTCACTATGAAATACTCAGGCGTAAAGAACGTGAAAGAGGCATCACTCTTCCCACGCGACATGAACCGCATCGACCTCCTTCTCTCAGAAGGGGAAAGTAGCGAGGCGAAATAAAGATAGAATGCGGGCGGGACCTTTGGTCCCGCCCGCATCTGTTATAATCAACCAACTATGCCAAACATCACCACGACTGCAAAATTACTTAACGAAGTTCCTGAAAAATACTGCAAAATTATCCTGACCGAAGACACACCGAGTTGGCATCGTCTTGTAGAAACATCTGACGGTGGACTTGAGTATCGTATGGGGGCAGGGAAGCGAAAGGACGCAACCGCTCGCAGCTTCCGTACACTTGTACGCTCTATCGTGCAATCTGCAAAATCTCACCAGATTGAAAACATTGCACTCCACTTAGGTGCAATGGGTTGTCCCAAGCTCGAAGCATACGGTGATGAGTGGTACATGCGCACCCTCGCTGAAAACCTCTCACTTGCAAGCTATGAATACCGTAAGTACAAGACGAGTGAAAAGAAAGAAAAGCAATTGAAAGAAATTCTCGTCTGCGGTCTTGGTGATAAAAAATTAAAAGCAGCTTTTGAAGAAGGTCTCACGATTGCAGAAGCCGCCAACATCACTCGTGATATTGCGAACGCCACCGGGGACGACATGACACCGGCAGGGCTCGCGGAAGCTGCCCAGACTGTTTTCAAGGACACAAAAGCAACTGTGAAAGTGTTCAACGAAAAAGAGATTGTCAAAATGGGCATGGGACTCCTTCATGCGGTTGGTAAGGGTGCGGACGATGCGCCACGTTTCATCGTGATTGAATACTGGGGAGCAGGGAAGAAAGTGAAGCCGACCATTCTCGTCGGAAAGGGTATTACGTACGACACAGGCGGACTCAATGTAAAGCCGAGTGGCTCAATGCATGACATGCATCTTGATATGTCAGGTGGGGCTTCTGTTATCGGTGCAATTTCTGCAATTGCAGAAATGGGTCTGAAGAAAAACGTCATTGGGCTTATTCCTGCGGCAGAAAACTCTGTTTCTGCTACGAGCATGCGTGCAGGCGATATCGCTACATCACTGTCAGGTAAGACAGTGGAGATTCTTCACACTGACGCCGAAGGTCGTCTCGTGCTGGCCGATGCGCTCACATATGCTCAGAAGCACTACGAGCCAGCACTCATGGTCGATATCGCAACCCTTACCGGTGCCGCTCTCGTCGCGCTTGGCCAGCATGCGAGCGCTATCATGACCAAAGACGACGAACTCGCACAGAAGCTCGTAAAACTCGGCGAAGAAAGCGGTGACCTCGTCTGGCCACTGCCGCTTTGGGACGAGTACAAGAGTACACTCAAGAGCCATCGAGCTGATATCTCAAATATCGCCACCAACTTCAGTCGCTTTGGTGGATGTATTGAAGGTGGCACATTCCTCTCACACTTTGTCGAGAAGAATGTACCATGGGTCCACATTGATATAGCGCCACGCATGGATGCAATCGCAAGTGACAAACTCGCAAAGGGAGCAACGGGTGAACCAGTACGACTCCTCGTACAGCTCATTAAGCAATCATGACCTTAGAAGAGCACACCAAAGAAAAAATTCTCGAAGATGTAAAGCGACTACAATATCTTTTCCAACTCAAGGAAGTAATTCGCAGCCATCTTACTCGAGACGAAAGAGACACGACGGAATCAGTAGCTGAGCACGTCTTTGGTATGCACGTACTCGCACAGTATTTTCTTCCTCTTGAGAACCCTTCGCACGACTGGGACACTTCGCTTATCTACGAACTTATTTCTTTTCACGATATTGATGAAATTGAAACAGGCGATTTGGTTGGCTGGATTAAAACAGACGAAGACAGAAAGAAAGAGGAAGACGCTCGTACAGTGCTCCTAACAAAGGTGCCAGAATCAATGAGATCCAAAATCGCTGACTTACTGCACATCTATAAAGAGCAGACTTTACCCGAAGCAAAGTTTGTTAAAGCAATCGACAAACTCGAACCACACATTCACTTCTTCAAGGAAAAGCAACGAGTTATGTTCAAGCTCAATAAGGTAACTGCGGAGAAAGCGATGCAAATCAAAGTCCCATACATGGTTGATTTTCCATACATAAAAAAGTGTAATCAGGTGCTTAATGAAGCTCTGGAAGAAGGTGGCTATTACTGGAAAGAAGAGGAGTAGTACATGCTAAAATAACCCTGTGGCACCGACCAAAAGTGCATTCTCCATAAAAACCGAACACTTCGAGGGACCCTTGGAGCTTTTGATTGAACTTGTTGAAAAACGCAAGCTCCTCATCAACAACATCAGTCTCGCTAGTGTAACCGACGAGTACATCACACATGTGAGCGACATGCAGGAGCAGTCTCTCCCAAATACAGCGCAGTTTATTGCGCTTGCGGCGACACTTCTTCTCATTAAATCAAAGTCGCTTCTACCAGTTCTTGAACTTACCGATGAAGAAGAGACAAGTATTCACGACCTTGAAGACCGCCTTCGTCTGTACCAAATTTACCGTGACATTTCAGGTACGATAGTAAACGAATTTGGTAGTCGAATGATGTATGAGCCTGAATACACACCACCTCGAGAACCACTCTTCCTTCCAGATGACTTCTGTACACTACCAGCCCTCCTCGAAGCAATGGAGCGAACTGTTACAAATCTTCCAAAACCAACAGTAAAGCAGGTCGCGAAGGTGCGCGCGACCGTTTCTCTGGAAGAAATGATGGATTCACTCCGTACGAGAATTGAGAAACAAATCAAGACCAGCTTCTTTAAACTCAAGCAAGAAGAGGCAGAGCATAAAAACGTTATTGTTGGCTTTTTGGCAATTCTCGAGCTCTTTAAGCAGGGAAATCTCATTATTACGCAGATAAGTAAGTTTGAAGATATTGAAATTGAAGTAGATAAGGCGGCGACACCGAGATACTACTAAACATAAAGGCCGGTTCAGATTTTCTTAAGAAAATCTGAACCGGCCGTGCTCATTTTACTCCTAGAGCTTGGAGTTGCCTCTCGCGATTCTTCCTAGCGTCCCAGGAAACTTAGCGGGCAGGGGTGACCACCTACTTTTCTAAAGCCCAGCGGATGCGTCCACTGCATCTACACTCGGTGGTCGGGGAACTGAATACTTTTACACAGTAACACTGTATGATTATTTGTCAATAGTTTGAAATTTGAAAATGGTGGGTAAAAAGCACGGAAAAGCGAAGCTTTTCCGTGCTATACTGTGAGGAATGCCACTGGATGTACTCGTAGAAGCAGTACTGTTCTATAAAGCCACTCCGCAGAAAGTAACTTCTCTGCAGAAGCTTTTTGGTGTTGAGGATGGTGATGAGTGGCGCGCCGCTTTGGACCGGCTTCAAAGCCGGCTTCAAAGCGGCGCCACCCGCCTCATCATCACCGACACCGAGCTTTCTCTCACCACAGCACCGGAACTTGGAGAATTCATCGAAACCCTCCGCAAGAGCGAGCTCAAAGGAGACATTGGGAAAGCTGGCGCTGAAACATTAGCTATCATTCTCTATCGCGAACCGATCACCAGAGCGGAAATCGACAGAATTCGCGGAGTAAACTCATCATTTATTATTCGAAACCTTCTTGTTAAAGGACTTATTTCTCGCGAAGCAACTGGTAATACTTTTCAATTTCGCATTACACCAGAGCTTCTTGCTCATCTAGGCGTCAGCAAAAAAGCCGAACTTCCGCGATTTAGCGAATTCATGAATGCTATCGACAGCTTTAGTACAACTCCAACCGAAACCGTATGAGAAGAGTAGACAGTATTATTTCCGAACGCAGAATTGTCATCATCTTCCAGGTGGGCGTACTTCTCATTATCCTCGCTGGACTATTTAGCACCATCCTCATGGGGCCGAAGCAAACTGCTAGCGTCCAAGACACGGTCGACATCAATACCATCGAAGCAAAGCCTCGCATCGAAGATAACGCACCAGAAGCACTCAGCGACGTCACCGTCCGTGCAAAGGCAGCGTACGTCTGGGACATAAAAGGGAAGCGAGCACTCTACATGAAAAATGAAGACGAAGTGCTCCCGCTAGCTTCTATCACAAAACTCATGACAGCGATGCTCGCATACGAGCTCGCCGCTCTTGATACCGACACGAGACTCTCCACCAAAGCTATTGCGCAAGAGGGAGGGAATGGTCTTGAAGCTGGAGAGGAAATCACTCTTGAAAACCTAAGTAGACTCGCCCTTATCACGTCATCAAACGACGCCGCCTATCAGCTCGGCGCTTCTACTGGTGCACTCCTTGGCGATAAAGATCCTTCACGTCAGTTTGTGGAAGGAATGAACATTCGTGCCGAAGAACTCGAACTTGAGACACTCAAGTTTAAGAACACCACCGGTCTCGATATCTCTCCATCTGAAGCTGGAGCTGTTGGTTCCGCCAAGGAAGTCTCATACTTGATGGAGTACATACTGGCAAACTATCCAGAACTCATCGAATCAACCACTCTCGGCGGAGCACGTATCTACAACAGTCAGGGAGAATTTCATGATATCGAAAACACTAACGAAGCCCTCTATGCAATTCCAAATCTTCTTGGCTCAAAGACTGGCTACACTGATCTTGCTGGCGGCAACCTCACTATTGCCTTTGACGCAGGTATGGACCGACCAATTATTGTGACGGTCCTTGGCTCTACCCGTGACGAACGCTTCACCGACGTCATTCGTCTTGTAAATGCCGTGCGCAGTAACATTAGTGATATCTAAGTATGAACACCTCTCTTCTTGCTATCTTTACTCCAGCTCTCACCGCCTTCATCGTGGGTATTCTTATCACACCACTTGTGACTCATTTTCTCTACA